>JAZRTC010000132.1:0-16994 GCA_045651865.1 Acutalibacteraceae bacterium | reverse complement strand
GCTCTTTCCGGCTTCCGCCTTATCCCCACGGGTCTGCAACACGGTAGTATCACCGTGCTTGCCGAGGGTGAAAGCTTTGAAGTCACCACCTATCGCACCGACGGCACTTATTCCGACGGCCGTCACCCCGATTCGGTGTTGTTTACATCCTCTCTCGAGGAAGATCTTGCCCGCCGCGATTTCACGGTGAATGCCATGGCCTACCATCCCGACAAAGGGATCATCGATCCGTTCGGCGGACAAGACGATCTGAAGAACGGTATTCTCCGCTGTGTCGGCGACGCACAAACGCGTTTTACCGAAGATGCGTTGCGCATCGCACGGCTTATTCGCTTTATGAGTGTACTCGGCTTTGATGCCGCACATGACACCGCGCTTGCGGCACACAAGCTGTGCGCACGGCTGGAACTGGTTGCCGCCGAACGCAAACGTGTGGAACTGATGAAACTGCTGCTTGGCGACAGCTTTTTGCAGGTTGCCGACACTTTTTCGGATGTACTGTGCTGTCTCATTCCTGCGCTGACACCGCTTGTCGGCTTTGAACAGCACAATCCGCATCACGATTTTGATATCTACATGCACACCGTGCGTGCCGTACACGCCGCGGTCAAAGATCCGCTTGTGCGGCTGGCCGTGCTGCTTCACGACCTCGGCAAACCCGCTACATTTTTCCGCGATGAACGAGGTATCGGGCATTTTTACGGTCATCCTGCGATCAGCGAAACACTGGCGCGGGATGCACTGAACGCGTTGCGCTTTGATAACGCAACAATCGAAGCCGTGTTACCTCTTGTCCGCTCGCACGACAAGCCGATCAGCGATGACCGCAAACAGCTCAGGCGGTATTTATCAAAGCTCGGCAAAGATACTTTCCTGCGGCTTTTACAGGTGAAGGAAGCGGATGCCAGAGGATGCCGTGAAAACAGCATCCCACCCGATTTCAGCGCAATTCGCGACACGGTCGAGGACATCTACCGCGAACAGGACTGTCTTACTCTGCGTGATCTGGCGATAAACGGCAACGACCTTCTGCGACTCGGTGTTCCCGCAGGACCTGCGCTGGGTAACATTCTTTCCCGCTTACTGGAGGCCGTTATGGAAGACCGCTGTGCCAACGAGCGAGACGCGCTTATCGCACTTGCAAAGGAGTGTGCACAGAATGTTTAACTGCTCCCTCTGCCCCCACCGATGCGGTGCTTTGCGCGATGACACAACCGGTAACGGACACTGTCGGATGCCCGCTCTGCCCAAAGTGGCGCGCGCGGCACTCCATTTCGGCGAAGAACCCTGCATCAGCGGTGAACGCGGATCGGGGACGGTGTTTTTTTCGGGATGCGCGCTGTCATGTGTATTTTGTCAGAATCACGACATCAGCCACAAAGATCACGGCAGGATTATCCCCGTCTCACGGCTGGCGGAAATCTTCCGTGAACTGGTGGCACAGGGTGCGCAAAACATCAATCTTGTCAACCCGACGCACTATGCCCACGCCATCCGTGACGCATTACAGCAATACAAGCCGCCTGTTCCCGTGGTATACAACAGTAGCGGGTATGAACGGGTCGAAACGCTGAGAAGCCTTGCGGGGCTTATCGACATCTATCTGCCCGATTATAAATACGCCGACAATGCGCTCGCAAAAGAGCTCAGCGGCATTGAAAACTACCGCGAGACAGCGTTGGCGGCGATTAACGAAATGCTCGCGCAAGTCGGACATCTTTGCATTGAGAACGGGCAAGCGGTACGCGGCGTGATGGTACGGCATCTGGTGTTGCCCGGTCACACTAAAAACAGTCTCGCGGCATTGCAGGATCTGCGCGAATACTTTGGCAACGATCTATTTGTCAGCTTGCTGTTTCAATACACCCCCGTATTGACACTTTTGCAAAAAGAACTCAACCGCCCGCTGACAAAGCGAGAATGTCAAAAGGTGTTTGATGCACTGTGTGAGCTGGAACTGGAAAACGGCTATGTACAGGACTTGTCCAGTGCCTCTGAAGAATTCATCCCCGCATTCGATCTGACAGGTATATAAAAAAGCTCTCCCGTATTCAAAATACGGGAGAGCTTTTTATTGTTATTCCTGTGTGTACATGGTTTTCGGAATCTTGAAGATTTTGCGAAGGATTCCTGAAATCAGCTTCGGACTCTTGCAAACGACGATGTGCATAGCGCTTCCCCCTAACATAGTATACCGCCGATGGACACCAATACAAGGATAAACAGTGTCACAATCAGCAATAGCTGAGATGGGCAGATCAGCGACAGCAACACACCGATTCCAAACGCCGCGACCATATAGGTCGTGCGGCACCGCGATCGTCTCATTGTCACCACGCCCCTTCCTCTATCAAGATATGAGGCGGCGTGGTATCGGTGACAAATTCAATCCTTCTTGGCAAGAATACACAGCAAATAGCCGCTTTTCAGCGTGACTGTCACATCGTTTCCGACAAAGCCGTTGCTGACCCCAAGCGGAAAGGATGTATTAAGTGTTTTGTTTTCAAGCGGATATTCCGCGCCGTGGATACACACACCCTCGGCATTACCGCCGTAAGGTAAGAGCGACAGATAGTACTCCGTTTTACACGGGATCACATGCGTGCCGCTTGCAAGCAGGCGCACCTCATGCCGTTCATCCACAAGCACACCCTGTGCCCCATGCTCCTGCAAAAAGCGCAGAAGGAACAGATTGCTGACTGTATGATCGAGGCGACCGCCCAGGCAACCGAGAAGCAGAAACTCCCGATAGCCGTCCGCCAGTGCCACCTTAACAGCGGCAAACACATCGGTATCATCTTTATGCGTGGGGAGCTTGGTAACGGCGACCGTGCTGTCTATCGGTAAGGCGGCAGAATCAAAATCGCCGATCACACGATGCGGCACGACCGCCATCGCATTGAGAAGCTGTAATCCTCCGTCTGCGGCTATGATATGATCCGTGTCGCGCAGACAGGTTTTCAGATACGCGGCATCCTCAAACGGTGAGGCACCGACAAGGACACAGCGCGTCATTTGTTTTCCCATTCCTTCCATTCCTTCGCTTCCTTATACAGTGCCACATAGCTTTCGTGACGGGATGCGGCGATTTTGCCGTCTTCCAGTGCTTGCCGCACACAGCATCCCTTCTCCACTGTATGCGAACAGGAAGTAAAGCGGCAACCGCCCAGAAACGGCTCAAATTCACGGAAGCAATAGCATAACTCATCTTTGTCAATATGCTCAAGCCGCTGGGCATCGAGCGATGAAAAGCCGGGGGTATCGACAAGATATCCGCCGCTGTCCTGCGGATACAACTGTGCACTGCGGGTTGTGTGACGGCCACGCCCCAGCTTTTTGCTGGTTTCGCCGACCGCCAGCGCCAACGATGGATCGAGCACATTGATGACACTGCTTTTGCCGACACCCGAGTTTCCCGCAAAGGCACAGATCTTCCCCTTGAGAAGCGCTTTGAGCGGCTCAAGAGTCTGCGGGTCATTGGCGCACACCGACAGCACCGTGTAGCCTGCATTTCCGTACAATTCCTCAAGCGCGGCAGAGGAAGCCAGATCGGTTTTATTGAACACCAGAATCGGCTCGATCTCCTTATGCTCGGCGACTGCCAGCATACGGTCAATCACAGGCAGACTCGGTTCGGGATCGGTCATCGAAATGACGAGCACCAGTGCATCCAGATTCGCGACAGGCGGACGGATGAGACTGTTTTTGCGCTCGGCAACCGCTTCCAGCACACCTTTGCCTGTGTCATCCGCCGTAATCGTTACACGGTCGCCTGCAAACGGTGTGACGCCGAGGTTGCGCAAAGAGCCGCGACCGCGACATTCGTATACGCCGTCGGCGGCCTCTACATAATAAAAGCCGCCGATGCTTTGTAATATCAATCCTTCAAGAGAACGCTCCTGCATACAGCACTCGTCCTTTAATCCTGAGACGACTCGTTGTCGCCCGTATTTTCATCGCCCTCATTCTCGGGAGCGGTCGTTGTGGTGACATTGTCCTCATCGGCCGTTGTAGTGGTCGTTGTAACAACGGTATCCGTCGTAGTTGTGGTCGCTTTCGTCGTTGTCGTTTTCACGGTGAACGCGCGATAATCGCTGCTGATCACAAAGCCGTTTTCACCGTCAACTACAAACACGGCATAGGTTTTGAAATCGTTTTTACCTGCCTCGGACAGCTCCACCGTCACCGTATAGGTGGATTTTTGCTCACCGACCTTCAACGAGAACGGTGTCGACAGGATCGGGTTGATGCCGTCTTCGGAGTATTTCAATACCGCATCAATATAGACATCCATATCGATCTTGGCGTCTACACGCGGGAGCTTGATGCTCAGATCAATATCCTTATAACCGGAGCTAACGACCAGCACAACCTTACTGTCGGGTGCCACCTCTTCGTCCGCCGCAGGAGTCTGGCTGATGACAACACCTGCCGAATAGTTCGGATGATTGATACGGCGGATCGCTTTTTCATCAACAGTGAGACCCTTTGCAGCCAGTCGTTTCACGGCATCTGCCTGCGCACGGCCGACGACATCGGGAACCACGACATTGTCGATCGGTTCTGCACCGATGCTGATATACAGTGTGACGGTACTGCCTTTTTCGGCTTCACTCAGGCTCTTCGGATCTGTACGGATCACACCTCCAACAGCGACAGTATCGCTGTTGGCGTTGACTTCCTTGACATTGAAGCCTGCTGTACGGAGTTTGGATGCTGCTTCTTCACGGTTTTCGCCGACCGCAATTTCAGGAATCTTGACCTGCTGTTCGCCGCGGCTGATATACAGCACCAGTTCCGCCTTGAGTTTGACCTCTTTATCGGGAAGCGGATATTGCTTCAACACTTCGCCGGCAGGTTTCTCACTGTATTCCTCGTTGATCTTGATGGTAAAGTTTCTGGCAAGCGCCGTATCATTGGCGATTTCTTCCTCGAAATTTTTACCTACCAGATTGGGAACTACAATGTTTTGCGTGCCACCCTGTGCAGGCGCGAGCAATGTCGTAACAAAATAGGCACCCATCACAAACAGCAACACCAGAATGAATGCGCCCGCAATGCCCGCCAGAATCGGGATGACAGGAACGCTTTTGCGCGACTCCTCTTTATCCTTACCCTTCTCTTCACGGCGCTTACTGCGTTCATTGGTTGCCGGTGTTTCCTTGCGGTCGGTCTTGCGAATGCGATTGAACGCTTCTTCATAATGCGCCGCGTCATCCGCGCCCGAGAAGTATTTGTACTCAAAACGGATGCTGGGGTTGTTTTTGAACTCATCAATATCATACAGCATCTCTGCCGCCGACTGATAACGCTTAGAGGGATCTTTTTGCATTGCTTTGAGTGTGATTTCTTCAAGTCCCTCGGGAATTTCGGGGTTGATCGCCGTCGGGCGTTCAGCAACAGATTGCATCTGCATGATCGCGACACTCACGGCATTGTCCGACTCAAACGGTAATTTGCCCGTCAGCATCTCATACATCATCACGCCAAGCGAATAGATGTCGGATTTTTCGTCGGTAATCTCGGCACGCGCCTGCTCGGGGCTGATATAATGCACCGAGCCGATTGCCTTATCCCCTTGCTCGCTCTGTTGCGTTGCCGCACGGGAGAAGCGTGCAATGCCAAAGTCTGTGACCTTGATGGCACCGTCCGAAAGCAGCATAATATTCTGCGGCTTGACATCCTGATGCACAATGCCCTTATCGTGAGCGTGCTGAAGAGCTTGCAGGATCTGCACGATAAAATGTACAACTTCCTTCCACTGCAGTACCTTTTGCTGTTCGATGTACTCCTTGAGGGTGATGCCGTCGATGTACTCCATCACGATGTACTGAAGGCTGTCCGTAAAGCTGACATCGATCACGCGCACAATATTTTTATGCGATAAAATTGCGATGGCTTTGGACTCATTCTTGAAGCGACGGGAAAACTCCTCGTTATGCAGATATTCATCCTTAAGGATTTTCACCGCCACAATGCGATCGTCAATCGTGTCGTAAGCGCGATACACATACGCCATACCGCCGACACCGATGATCTCACGAAGCTCATAACGGCCGTCAAGACGCCTTCCGAGATATTTATCCATAGCTAACAGCTCCTTTTGTCAGGTTATCGGGTGATCAGTGCTACCGTGATGTTGTCACTGCCACCGGCAAGGTTGGCAGCGGCAATCAGACGGTCGGGCAGCGCACCGTCGTCGCAGGAAGCGGCGATTTCCTGAATACGCGCCACATCAACCATACCACTTAATCCATCGGTGCAAAGCATCACCTTTGCTCCATCAGGAAGTACAAATTCTGAAAAATCACAAGCCACCGTATCGGAAACACCGAGCGCACGCGTTATAAAATTGCGACGCGGATGATTTTTAGCTTCCTCCGCTGTGATCTGTCCGCGCTCAAGCATTTGTTGCACCACGGAATGATCCTTGGTGATCTGCTCAACGGTGTGATCCTGCGTGATGACATAAGCGCGGCTGTCGCCGATGTGAGCGATCAGCACACGGTCTCCCATCATCACCGCCATCACCAGCGTTGTACCCATTCCGCGAAGCTCCGCTGAAGCGGCTGCCTCATCGTACACCGCCACATTTGCCGCGGCAATGGCACTTTCCAGCACACGCTGCATCGACTGCATCGTCATATCCTGTCGATAAGACGACACCAGACGGGTTGTGATCGTGCGGATGGCGAGTGCTGATGCAATGTTACCGCCGTTGGCGCCGCCCATACCGTCGCACACAATGGCAAACGGTACATCTGCGGCCAGCTTGCCACACACAAACGCGTCCTGATTATTGGAACGCTGACGGCCGATATCCGTCCGTCCGATAGAAAACATCTCACTCGCCCCCTTTCCGATCTTGTCATAAAATCCACATATAGGAATAGTATAGCACACTATTCCAAAAATTGCACTAGGAATTTTGCTGTTTTCGACGCAATTGTCCGCAACTGGCGTTGATATCCGCACCAAGTGTACGGCGCACCGTTGCCGTGATACCCGCTTTTTCCAAAATACGGGTAAACGCTTGCAGGCGGTCACCCCGACTGCGGCGGTACGGTGTACCGTCCACGGGATTGACAGGGATCAGGTTGACATGACACAACATCCCGCGCAATTTTGCCGCCAGTTCTTTTGCACATTCATCGGTGTCGGTCACGCCGTCCACCATCGCGTATTCAAACGAAATACGACGACCCGTATGGTCTGCATAACGGCGGCAGGCATCGAGCAATTCGTCCACCGACCATTTCTTCGCAATCGGCATCAGGCGACGGCGCAGCTCGTCGTTCGGCGCGTGAAGCGACACCGACAGTGTCAACTGCCAGTTCTTCTCGCGAAGCTGATCGATGCGGTCCACAAGACCGCAGGTAGACAGCGAAATATGCCGCATACCGATCTGCACACCGCCTTCGGCATTGACCATTTCAAGAAAGCGGATGACCTCATCGTAATTGTCAAGAGGCTCACCCATGCCCATCAACACAATGGACGACACCCGCACGCCGTGATCGGCTTGTGCGGCTTCGATCTGTGCCAGAATCTCGGATGCCGATAAATTGCGGACAAGGCCGCCCTTGCCTGTTGCGCAAAAGGTACAGCCCATGCGGCATCCGACCTGTGTGGAAATACATTGCGACCAGCCGTGATGATAGTGCATCAGCACCGATTCCACGGTTTCGCCGTCGCAAAGCGAAAACAAATATTTGACCGTGCCGTCAATCTGCGACACGAGCTTGGTTTCAATTTTAACATGAGGAATGACAAACGATTTTGCCAGATCCTCGCGCATCGCCTTGGGGAGATTGCCCATCTCCTCAAACGAGGTCACGCCGTTATCCAGCCATGAACGGATCTGTTTGGCGCGAAACGCGGGATATCCCATCGCGGTGATATGCTCGGTGAGCTGTTCGTTTGTCAGCGATTTGATATCGGTCATACCGTCTCCTCTTTTCTGAAGGATGCCACAAAAAAGCCGTCTGTGCCGTGCAAATGCGGCATCAGAGTCAGCTGATGCGACGGTTTAAGTCCTGCCGCTTCAAACAGTTGCGCAAGCGGCAACTCCCGTGGCGAGAACTCCGGATGCTCGGCTAAAAAGCGTGCCACAACCTGCTCATTTTCCTCCGGACGGAGCGTACAAGTAGAATATTGCAACACACCGCCTGCTTTGACCGCCAAAGCGGCTTCGCACAAAATGCGGTATTGGAGCGCGGGAAGCTCCGAAAAAGCATCAAGGGATTTATAACGGATCTCAGGACGGCGGCGGATCACGCCGAAGCCCGAGCAAGGAACATCGCAGATTACGCGGTCAAACGCTCCATACCACTCTTTGGGACACGGTGCCGACGCATCGCGCTGTACGGCTTCAAAACGCGGTACACCCAGCTGTGCGGCACGGGTGCGAAGCGTTTGGACTTTTTCTTCATACAGATCGCACGCTGTAAAATGCCCATCGCCCTGCACCCGCATTGCGGTGGTAAACGATTTACCGCCGGGTGCGGCGCAAACATCCAGCACGCGCTCTCCTGCTACAACACCGAGCGCTTCGCACGCCCACTGAGAAGCGGTATCCTGAAAATAGTACCAATCCGAAGGCATTGCCGATGCGCGAAGCGCCGCGGCATCCTCTATACAAAGAGCGGCGTGAAGTCCCTCCACCTCGCTGTACGCAAGGGACAGATCTTTAAGCCGCGACTCAAATGTTTCGATAGTGGTTTTCAAAGTGTTGATACGAATGATCGAAGGCGGTGCGTCATTTGCCGCTTCGGCAAGTGCCGTCGCCGCTTCGACGCCATACGCCTTTTTCCATGCCTGCAGAAGTTCAAGAGGCACGGAATGGCGCAGGCTCATACTTTTCAGGTCGGTGGAAAGCGACGCAAACAACCGTCCGTGTTCGCAAGCAACTGCACGAAGCACGCCGTTGACAAAGCCTGCGGCGTGTGCCTGTTTCATCCGTTTCACCAGTCCGACCGCTTCGTTGACAGCCGCAGAAGCGGGGATTTTTTCCATATAGACCAGCTGATACGCACCGACCCGCAACACCGCCCGCACCAACGGATGGCATTTTTTGAGCGGTTGACGGCTGTTCTTTCCAAGCAACCAATCGAGCGTCAGCAAGCGTTCGAGCGTGCCGTACACAAGCCGTGTAGCAAAGGCGGCATCCGCTCTGGAAAGGGATGCGCTTCTCAGCAGGTTATCCAGCATAATGTTGGAAAAGGTGCTGTCGCGCTCCCATTGCACGAGTGCCGTGACGGCAATCTCTCTGGCTGTTGACACGGCACTCCCTCCTTTTTATCGCTTAGTTTAAGATTTCTCCGACAGCAACCGCGTGACCGCGCAGAAAATCTGCCGCCTTCATCCGTTGCTTACCTTCATACTGTACCTCGAGCATACGCAGGCTGTTGCCGTCACCGCATGCAACCGACAAGGGATCCAGCGCGCACACGCTTCCCGCGGGAAGCGTAGTCGGCTCACCGAGTTCTGTCTTATGCACCTTCATTGTTTTGCCGTGAAGTGTGCAATTGGCACTGGGCCACGGACAAAGTCCGCGCACCTGATCGTGAAGCTCCTTCGCGGGTTTTTGGAAATCAAGCGGCGAAAGGCGCTTGTCCAGCATCGACGCATAAGCCGTCGTGCTTTCCGTCGGTTGAGGAGTTCTGGGCAATGTGCCGTTTTCGAGTGCAACCAAGGTGTCGCTGATCAGCTGTGCACCGTCTGTGCTGAGCAGATCGTGAAGCTCACCCGCTGTCATATCCGACGGCAGTTCGCGCGAAGCCTTCAACAACATATCGCCCGTGTCGATGCCTTCATCCATCATCATCGTGGTGACACCCGCAACTTCCTCGCCGTTCAACACAGCCCATTGGATCGGAGCGGCGCCGCGATACGCGGGCAGAAGCGACGCGTGTACACAGATGCAACCGTGCGGCGGCAGATCCAGCACCGCTTTGGGCAGAATCTTGCCGTAAGCGGCGACAACGATCACATCGGGGGCCGCTTCACGGAGCGTTGCAAGGGCGTCTTCGGTTTTCATTGAGGTCGGCTGATACACGGCAATACCGTGTTCTATTGCGCACACCTTGACAGGCGGCGGTGTCATCACCTGCTTGCGTCCGACGGGTTTATCGGGCTGGGTCACGGCGAGAACAACCTCGTGTCCGTCGTCGATCAGTCGCTGAAGCGACGGCACGGCAAACTCGGGCGTGCCCATATATACAATACGCATTCCGTTCACCTCACGCCAGTTCGGACGGATCAAGCATCCGCATCGTGCGGTTTTTGAACAGCACGCCGTCCAGATGGTCGTATTCGTGGCAAATACAACGGGCTTTGAGATCCTCACCCGTCACAAAGAACCAGTTGCCATGACGGTCCTGTGCCTTCATGCGTACCTTTTGCGGGCGTTTCGTGATACCGTATTCACCCGGGCAGGACAGGCAGCCCTCAACCTCTTGCTGTTCGCCTTCGCGCAGGACGATTTCCGGGTTGACCGCTTCGATCAGACCGTCACCCACATTCATAATAAACACACGGCGCAAAATACCGACCTGCGGCGCGGCAAGACCGACACCGTCAGCCACCGCCAGTGTGTCGCGCATATCGTCGAGCAGCTGCCACAAGCGCTCGTTGAAATCGGTCACAGGACGGCACACCTTTGCAAGAGTATCGTCGCCTTCCTTGACAATGTTACGGATCGCCATACTATTCACTCACTTTCATATCATCGCGGACGGATTGACATCCGCGTATACACTGACATATTTGCTGATACTTTCGTGCTGATAGGCATCGAGTGCCTCGGTCACCATCTCGCGAAGACGAGCGGTATTGACCGTTTTCATCAGCAGTTTGTACCGATATTTCCCCGCGATCTTGCTCACCGTCGCAGGAGACGGATCCAGCACGATCAGCTTGAGATCGGGGTATTTATGCCCCGCCAGATAGCGCAAAATAGATAACAGCTTCTGTGCGGCGGTTTTGACATCGTTCTCTTTGAGTCCCGTCAGACCGAACAGATACAGATCGGTATACGGCGGGTAGCCCATTGCACGCCGTGCCTCAATCTCGGTATGATAAAACGCGAGATAATCCTGCGCTGCGGCTTGTCCGATCACTTCATTCTCGGGTGCATAGGTCTGCACAAGCGCGACACCCTCTTCCGAGCGGCGACCTGCACGGCCGATGACCTGCGTCAGAAGCGCAAAAGTCGTTTCAAACGAGCGGAAATCATCACAAAACAGCGACATATCCGCCGACAGCACACCAACCAGCGCCACATCGGGGAAATCCAGTCCCTTGGCAACCATCTGTGTGCCGATCATCACATCGTATTCTCCGCGGGCAAAAGCGGAGAATTTTTCCTCATACGCAAAGCGGGACATCGTGGTATCCGCATCCATGCGAAGTACACGCGCATCGGGAAATTTCGCCGCGAGGGCTTCTTCGATGCGCTGTGTTCCCTGCCCTGAGTAACGCACCTTATCCGAGCCGCATTCCGGACATTCGTTTTTATACGGTTCGATGCGACCGCAATAATGGCAGATCAGGCGGTTATTCGCCGCGTGATAGGTCATCGAAATACTGCACGACGGGCAGGTGATGACATGACCGCAACTGCGGCAGGACACAAAGGTGTGATACCCGCGGCGGTTATACAGCAAAATCGCCTGTTTGCCTTTATCAAAACAATCGGTAAGCGCGTTGCACAGCGGTTCGCTGAGAAGTCCGTCTGCCAGCGGTTGCTCGCGCATATCCACAATCTGCACCCGTGGCAAACCGGCTTGTCCGTAGCGGGCCTTCAGGCTGAAGAGCTGATACCGACCGCTGAGCGCATTATGATACGATTCGACCGACGGTGTTGCCGAGCACAAAAGCATCAGCGCATTGTTCTGCGCACAGCGATATCGCACCACATCGCGGGTGTGATATCGCGGCGAACTGTCGGATTTATAGGTATGCTCCTGCTCCTCATCCACCACGATCAGTCCCAGATTATCAAGCGGTGCAAATACCGCCGAGCGCGTACCAAGCACGATGGACGCATCACCGCGGCGAACGCGTTTCCATTCGTCCGTGCGTTCACCAAGCGACAATCCGCTGTGGAGCAATGCCACGCGTCTGCCGTAGCGTTTTAAAAACAGACTCATCATCTGCGGTGTCAGCGAAATTTCCGGCACCAGTACCAGCACGGTGCGACCGCTCTCAAGCACACGGTCGATCAGGTTCATATACACCTGCGTTTTGCCGCTTCCCGTGACACCATGAAGCAATGCCGCGGCAGGTTTACCGCTGTCACAACAAGCGACAAGTCCTTCGTATACCGCCTGCTGTTCGTCGCTTAAGCGTACGGAGCAGATCGGAGGAAGCTCCTGCGATCCCTGTGCCACAGGAGAGCGCAGTACCTCAGTGTCATACAGCTCGATCAAACCTTTTTTATGTACCGCCGTCACAACAGCGGGCGTGACCGAAGCAAAATAACACAGTTCCTTCACCGAAGCGGCACCGCAGTCCTCCAGAAGAGACAAAACAGTGCGTTGTTTTTCGGAACATTTATGAAGCGCGATCGCCTGTTCCAGCTCATCACCGTGAAGTGTCAGCCGTGCCATTCGCACCGTGGCATCCGCCGCAAGGCGTTTTGCCGTGTCGGAGCGGATGATCAATCCTTTTTGCACAAGGACCTGCAACTCCGCTGTCAGGTCACGATCAAACTTCGCAGACAGCTTATCGGCGAAGACGCCGTCGGGCGCGTTTTCCAGCCACTCTACAATCGCTTGCTCATTAGCTGACAGCGCTTCAAACTGTTCCTCATTGCGCGGAGTAACCGCCGCGTAGCAGGGCTTCAGCTTCATATACAGACCGGGTGGCAACATCGCCATCGCCGCATCGTACAACGAACAAAAGGTGCGTTCCTTGACAAATTTTGCCAAAGACAGCATTTCTGCGGTGAAAAGCGGCTTATCGTCAAGTATGGCAAAAACCGGTTTTAGTTTCCTAAAATCGGTTTTTGTGTCGTGTTCTATAACGATCGCCTGACAGCGACGGTTGCCTTTACCGAAAGGCACAACGATCCGACACCCGACATCTGCTGTGCCGAGTGCTTTGGGAATATGATAGCTGTACAGCTTATCGAAATGGTAGACCGCTTTTTCTACGGCAACCTTGACGATGACAGACTCCGGCACGGTGATTATTCCTCAGTGCTGTCGTCGTCATCGGACGAAGCGGCAAACACCTTGTACTCGCCGCTCTTGAAATCTTCGATGGCAAGGCTGACGGGCTTTTCAATGATGATCTTGCCGTCTTCAATCGCCTTATCCGCGATATCGCGTGCGTGCTTGGCAACCGCCACCACAACGGCGTAGCGGCTGTTTTCGCCTTTCAATTGTTCAATATCACTCGGTCTGAGCATGTTCAAGAACCCCCTTGATATAATCTTCATCCATGCGGGCAAAACGCATTTGCTCCGCTTCAATAATTGTGTTGATACGCTCCACCGCGAGGTCGACTTCATCGTTGATCACAACATAGTCGTAGCGGAACGCGCGCTGCAGCTCGCGTTTGGCGACTGCCATGCGTTTTTGAATGGTTTCTTCGGTCTCGGTGTTACGGCCCTTCAGACGGCGGTAAAGCTCCTCCATCGACGGGATGGTGATGAAGACCGACACCAGATCCGAGCGGTAATCCATCACTTTTTCCGCACCCTGTACCTCGATTTCGAGAATCACATTTTTACCCTCGGCAAGCCAGTTGCGCACATCGCTTTCGGGCGTGCCGTAGTAATTGCCGTTGTATTCGGCGGATTCCAAAAAGGCACCCAGAGACTGCATTTTCTCAAATTCTTCACGGGTGGTGAAGTAATAATGCACGCCGTCGATCTCTCCCTCGCGCGGCTTGCGCGTTGTCATCGAGATCGAAAGTGCCATATCGTCACGCTTTTCCATCAGCTTGCTGATGATCGTACCCTTGCCCGATCCCGAAGGACCCGACAGCACGATAAGCATACCTTTTTTAGACATTGTTAGTTCTCCTCCTCGTCGTTCGCGAGTCGTCCCGCGACCGTTTCCGGTTGGATGGCCGACAGGATCACATGATCGCTGTCCATCATCAGCACCGCCCTTGTGCGACGACCGTAAGTCGCGTCAATCAGGCGGCCGCTGTCTTTAGCATCCTGAATAATGCGCTTGATCGGCGCGGAATCGGGACTGACAATCGCTAACAAGCGGTTTGCCGAAACCATATTGCCAAAGCCGATATTCAACAGCTTCATACGGTCATCCCCTTACTCAATATTCTGGAGCTGCTCGCGGATCTTTTCAATCTCCGCTTTCATATCCACAACCAATCGGGCAATCGTGACATCCGATGCTTTCGAGCCGATGGTGTTGGTCTCGCGGTTAATCTCCTGTACAAGGAAATCCAGCTTCCTGCCGATTGCTTCACCGCCCGACAGCATTTGCTCAAGCTGATCCATATGACTGCGCAGACGGACAGTTTCTTCCGCCACGGCGATCTTATCGGCAAACAGTGCCGCTTCCGTCAGCAGGCGTTGCTCGTCCACGGTTGCCGAGCCGAGAAGCTCCTGCATACGGGCAAGCAATTTGTCGTTGTGCTCTTTGACTGTCTGCGGCGAGCGTTCCTCAATCTGAGAAACGATATCAAGAATGGTCTGACGGCGGGACAGCAAGTCTTCGCGCATACGGACACCCTCGGTCTCACGCATGGCAACAAAACGGTCAACCGCTTCGTCAACGACCGTTTTCACGGCTTGCCAGATGGCTTCCTCATCCTCAGCAGACTTGTGAACGACCAGCACATCGGGATTGCGTGCCAGCATCGATGCCGTCATATCGTTGCGCAGACCGTAAGTCTCCGCAATTTCTTCATAGGCATCCAGATATGCCTTGGCAAGCGAATGGTTCACAGTAACGGAGCTTCCGGGAGCATCCGTTGTTTCAATAAACAGATATACATCGATCTTGCCGCGTGAGATCATACCGCGAAGGTGTTGCTTGATCTTGTCATCCAGAAAACCGTAAGCGCGCGGCAAGCGCGAAGAATATTCAAAATAACGGTGATTGACGGATTTGATCTCAAAGGTGATATCCATTCCGTCCAAAATCTGTTGGGCACGGCCGTAGCCCGTCATACTTCTGACCATACGACCTCTCCTTTGTTAAGTGGAATAAATGACCTGAAAAGCCCTTTGCAGAGCTTTTCAGGTCATCTGAATTACACGGGATGAACCTTGTTTTCGGCGTTGTAGTGCGCACCGTCCACGCCGTATTTCGCGTTGCGGCGTTGCTCAAAGAACTTCACCGCTACCTGACCGAACTGGGCATAGGACAGGACATCTTCCTCCTGCTCATACCACTCCGCCATTTCCAGACGAAGCTTCTCAAGCTCGGGCTCGAGCTGATCGGCAGGACGGCAGGTGATCGGCTCTTCGTCGCCGATGATCTTCTTGACAAACTCGGGATCGATCGGCACGGGAGTACGACCGTAATCGCCGCGGACGACACCGCGGAATTCCTTGGTGACCATCTTATAGCGCTCGCCCTGGATCACATTGAACACCGCCTGGGTGCCGACGATCTGGGAGGACGGGGTAACAAGAGGCGGATAACCGGCATCAGCACGGACGCGCGGCACTTCCTCAAGAACAGCCTGAAGCTGATCTTCTTTGCCGGCTTGCTTAAGCTGGCTGACAAGCTTGGACAGCATGCCGCCCGGAACCTGATAAATCAGTGCATTGGCATCAACCTCGAGCATCTTCGGGTTGAGAAGACCGCTCTCGAGATACTTATGACGCAGACCGGTGAAATGCTTGGCAATCTCAGTCAGCTGCACAAGATCAAGACCGGTGTCATACTCGGTGCCCTGAAGCGCGGCTACCATCGACTCCGTTGCGGGGTGCGAGGTACCCAGTGCAAGCGGCGACAGCGCAGTGTCAATCACATCGGCACCTGCTTCGATCGCCTTCATCATCACCATATCGGCAATGCCCGCCGTGAAGTGCGAGTGCACCTGAAGCGGAATCTTGACATTTTCTTTGATTGCTTTAACAAGCTCATAAGTGGTGTACGGTACAAGCAGACCCGCCATATCCTTCAGGCAGATGGAGTCCGCGCCCGCTTCTTCGAGCTTTTTGCAGTAATCCACATAGTACTCCGTGGTGAACACGGGGCCGGTGGTGTACGACACGGCAACCTGTGCATGCGCGCCTTTTTCCTTCTTGGCGGCATTGATCGAGGTCTGCAGGTTGCGCAGATCGTTGAGTGCGTCGAAAATACGGATCACATTGATGCCGTTTGCAACCGACTTCTGCACGAAATATTCCACGACATCGTCCGCATAGTGACGGTAGCCGAGCATATTCTGACCGCGGAACAGCATCTGAAGCGGGGTGTTGGGCATGTGCTTTTTCAGGGTGCGCAGACGCTCCCACGGATCTTCATTCAAAAAGCGCAGGCACGAGTCAAATGTCGCGCCGCCCCAGCACTCCAGCGAGTGAAAACCAACTTTGTCGAGCATTTCCAGCGCGGGGATCATCTCCTCAGTCGTCATACGGGTGGCAATGAGGGATTGATGCGCGTCGCGCAGGATGGTTTCGGTAATTCCTACCTTAGCCATTATTCATCCATCCTTTCAATCTTATGGTCAAAAGATTTACGCGATCGTCACAAGCGGAGTACCCGACTCAACGCTGTCGCCCTTGCGGACATGGACAGCGGTCACGGTGCCGTCTTCAGCAGCCTTGATCTCGTTTTCCATCTTCATAGCCTCGAGAACGACCAGAACATCGCCCGCCTTCACGGTTGCACCCGCGTTGACATTGACATTCAGGATCGTGCCGGGCATCGGGCTTTCCACAGCGGTGCCCTCTGCAGCAGCAGCGGGGGCAGCGGCAGGAGCAGCAGCGGGAGCAGGAGCGGCAGCAGGAACCGCAACAGGAGCCGCACCGGCAGCGAGCTCTTCGACATGGACATCAT
>JAZRTC010000131.1:0-12357 GCA_045651865.1 Acutalibacteraceae bacterium | reverse complement strand
CTCGTCGAGGATCATCATATCCTCAGAAGCCACCTTGGAAGAAAGCGCCGACTTCATAGCCAGACGGCGAACCTTCTTGGGCAGCGCGTAGCTGTAATCGCGGGGCTTCGGGCCGAGCGCGATACCGCCGTGCGTCCACTGGGGCGAACGGGTCGAGCCCTGACGAGCGTGACCGGTGCCCTTCTGGCGCCACGGCTTCTTGCCGCCGCCGCTGACTTCTGCGCGGGTGAGGGTCGACTGCGTGCCCTGACGCTGGTTGGCCAGGTAGTTGACGACCATGCTGTGAAGAACCGTCGCGTTGGGCTCGATTCCGAACACAGCCTCGCTCACTTCCATCGTACCGGTTTGCTTACCGGTCATATCGTAAGTAGTGATATTCGGCATGATTATTTCCTCCTTTACGCCTTCTTGACGGAGTCGGAAAGAACCACGATGCCCTTGCGGGGGCCGGGAACGGCGCCGCGCACAGCGATCAGGTTGTTCTCCACATCCACTTTGACAACATCCAGATTCTGGACGGTCACACGCTCACAGCCCAGATGACCTGCAGCCTTGGTGCCCTTGAACACGCGGGACGGCGAGGAGCACGCACCCAGCGAGCCGGCATGGCGGGCGTTAGGACCGGTACCGTGAGACTCTCTCAGGCGGCCGAAGTTCCAGCGCTTGATTGCGCCGGCATAGCCCTTACCTTTGCTGGTACCAACCACATCAACGCGGTCGCCCACAGCGAAGGTGTCAGCCTTCACGATGTCGCCGATGTTCAGCGCATCGCAATCAGCAAAGCGGAATTCTTTGAGCGTCTTCTTGGGCGCCACATCCGCCTTATCAAAGTGCCCTTTCATGGGCTTGTTGACGTGTTTCGGAGAAACATCGCCGAAGCCGAGCTGAACAGCTGCATAGCCGTCGTTCTCGACCGTTTTCTTCTGGACAACCACGCACGGACCCGCCTCAATGACGGTAACCGGCACGACATTGCCCTTCTCGTCGAAGATCTGCGTCATGCCGATCTTCTTGCCGATGATGCCTTTTTGCATTGTCTATACCTCCTTGGTTATTGGTTGACCGCGTTTGCAGTCAACATGACCTCGCGGGAGAGATCCTGCAAGCCGTTCGTCTTATCATTGCCTCGCGGGTGTTTCGCAGCACGCTGCGACCTGCCCGTTTTTGTGAGGCTATATAATAAGGAATTACAGCTTGATCTCGATCTCCACACCTGCGGGGAGTTCAAGACCCATCAGGGCCTCGACTGTCTTGTTGGACGGACGAAGGATGTCGATCAGACGCTTGTGCGTGCGGGTTTCGAACTGCTCACGCGAGTCCTTATACTTGTGCACAGCACGGAGAATCGTCACGATCTCCCTCTCGGTGGGCAGCGGCACGGGACCGGAAACGCGAGCGCCGGTGCGGCGAGCGGTCTCCACGATCTTCTCGGATGCCTGATCAACCAAGCGGTGATCATAGCCCTTCACACGAATACGGATTTTCTCTTTGACTGCCATTTGAAAACGCCTCCTTAATAATTTTGAGTTGGCGGGCGACGCCGATTCTGCACACCCTGCCGGGTGTTTCTTCCGCTTTCCCGAAAAAAACCGGAACACAGACTGGTTTCCGGCGCAAATCGATCGTCCTGCAAGCTCGTACAAGCGCACCTTCCGCGGCAACTCCCCGTTCTCCGGCATCGGACAACGGTACGGCGTGTTTCATCGTACTGTTCGCAGCTATTTCTTTCGCCCGGTTTAAAATCGGACATACTCCACGGAAAAACCGACCGTTTCGGTCGCAACCTCCCGCTTCAACGCATATCGTGCAGTCTGCAAGCGCTTCCATCAGGGCGCATTTCGCCCCTATTTCCACGCGTGCTTGAATATGATACTATAAATCTCACAAAAAAGCAAGTCTTTTTTTGTAATTTCTTCAGAATTTTTTTATTTTCTTTTGTCACCACAAAATATAGGGATATTTCGCGAAAACCACCACAAATTGTGTGTAAAAAAAGACCTGTGCGGCGAGTATCACCGCACAGGTCTTATATATATCCCATATTTACACGCTTTTCAGCAAGCCGTTCACATAATAGAACAGGCGGGCGACATCGGCAAGCGTGACACGGTTATCGCCCGTGATCTCCATAGCACCAAGCGTTGCGGCATCGGGCGTGCCCACGCCGTTGATCGCATAGAACAGCGCCGTTACATCGGAAAGTCCGACATCACCGTCGAAATCCAGATCGCCGGGCAGCAGATCAATCGCGACCGCCACGATGGTATCGGTCAATCCGTTGTCTGTTATCACGGAATAGGTCACCGACTCTCCCGCCTGTAACCAATAGGCGCCGTATTCATCCGAATCGGTGTCATACGAACCTGCCGATATTTCATACGACTCGATTTCAGCTGTCGGCTCGCCAAGGAATCTTGCAACGGGGTCTCCGATCACACCGCTTTTGACATAGTATATATCTCCGCGATGCGAAATTGCCTCAGGGAAATACAATTCCACGCCTGTTGCCGCTGTAGCCTTTCCGGCAAACAGCGTAAAGTGAAGATCGTTTGTGTAACCGGCAACAGTGATCCACACACGCTGCCATTTCGACAGCTTGGCTGTCATTACAAAATCCGCGCCGTTTTCATCATCTCCGACGGCGAGCGTTTCCCCTGTATCCACATCCGAAACACCGGCAATGGGATCACCGTCGCCGTCTGTAACCGAATAGAATGTATACGAACCTGTTTCGGGCGCTGTGAACAGGATTGTCAGATACTCCCCGTCGTAAACCGTCAGCGGCAACGGCTCGTCCATATAAAGCTCGCGCATCTTATCCACAACCGTGATCTGCACCGTATCTGACCATCCCAGCGTATCCGCCGTTACCGTGAGTGTCACTGTGCCCGCCGACAGCGCCTCCATCGTGCCTTCTTCGTAATCGATGTGCAATGTGCTGTCGTCATCCACCGTGAAGGTGACGGTGTCGTACCATTCCGAGCCACCCGGTTCAAACGCATAGGACGGGAACGGCGCAACATCGTAAAGCATCATGGTGATCTCATCCTGCTCAAACCGGATGGAAGACGGCGACGGCTCTTCGACCGTATCGCCGATATACTCTACCCGGAACTCATAGGAATCTCCCACGATATCACGATCTGTAAGCGGACGGAAATAATAGGTGTTGCCGCCGACAAGTTCAATGGTCTTATCGCCGGACGGCGTGCCGATCTTCCGGAAGGACGCATCGTAGACCTCGGTGAAATGCAACGATGCGAATGGCAACGAGAAGGACAGTGTGTACACGCCGTCGCGCGCAGGCGTGTAGGAGAAGCAACGCGACTGATAGCGCGCGTTTGTGTAGACCATCACGCGATCGGATGTCATCGCAATAGCAGGATCCACCACGATCGTAATACTGTCGGAATAGCGGCCGTCGGGCGTGCGCACCGTCATATCGGTTTGTCCCGCCGCAATCATCTGGTATTCCGTGCCCGATTCAAAGTTCAGCCGTCGGACGATATCCTCGTTGCTGAAGGATACAAGAAGATCCTTCTCGGTTACACCGCCGGGAACGGAACTGTAAGACGGAACATAAACCGCTGCAAGCGGCAAATGAATGAGAGCGGCTTCCGAGCGGATGTTCAATCCGCCGTTTGCCGAAGCGCCCACACTTATCAGTGAGCACAGCATCACAACACAGCTTGTGACTGCCAGCAATTTTTTCAAAACCGACAATTTCATAAATACCTGCTCCTGTTGACATTTTTACCGATTTTAGTATAGCACCAAACAAAAGCGTTGTCTACTGCCTTTTTGAAATTCTCTTCCCGTAAAAACGGAAGGCATCGGACGCTACTTGTATTTCGCTATTAAATATGGTATATATAGTATATATTGTCAAAAGGAGTCGATTGTATGCTGTTTTTTTACATCCGTCACGGAGACCCCGTTTACAACCCCGACAGCCTGACCCCGCGCGGACACCTGCAAGCGCAGGCGCTTGCCAAGCGGTTGGCGCTGTACGGCATTGACCGCGTATTTTCGTCCGATTCCACCCGCGCACAAATGACCGCGCAACCGACCTGTGACCTTTTGCAGCTGACGCCGACCATCTGTCCGTGGGCAAACGAGAACCGTCCGTGGGAGCGAATGTGCGTCTTTTACGAAAACGGACGGCGGGAATATGCGTTTGAAGATCCCGCTACACGCCGTTTGTTCACTTCCAAAGAGATCCGCGATCTCGGTGACAACTGGGGCACGCATCCCGCCTTCAAGGATACGACGATTCCTGCGTGCGCACAAGAGATCGGTCGCGATGCCGACGCGTTCTTTGAATCGCTCGGCTACCGCCACGACACCGAAAATCATGTATATATTCCCGTTGCGCCGACCGAGGAGCGCGTGGCGCTGTTTGCACACCAGGCATTCAGCATGGCGTTTCTGAGCCATGTGCTGGATATCCCCTACCCCTTGTTTGCGACACATTTTGACACTGGACACAGCGGTATGACCGTCATTGAATTCCGCGAGCAGGACGGCGTGGTGATCCCGCGCGTGCTCCAGCTTGCCAACGACTCTCACCTCTACCGCGAGGGTCTGCCGACCAAATACCAGAACCGTCTGTATTTTTAAGGAGTGTTATTATGAACACAGCCTATGATACCATTATGAACACCCCGCTCTGCGACGACGCCAAAGCGCTTATCCGCAAATGGCACACGCTGTCTGACAATATGCGTGCCGTCGAGAACCGTATGCCGATCCTGCTTCCCGATCTGTTCTGGATTGTTCCCAGCGGCGCAGGCAAAACCACCTTTCTGCGCACGCTGACCGATTTTTTACACGCGGAAGAAAACCTGATGGATTTTTACGGCAATGTCGATGTGTTTGAATTTCTGCTCGACTATTGCCCGCCGAGTCAATCCTTCACCGAACTGCAACGCCTGATGGATACCGTCAAAAGTGCCGCAGGCTTCCGCAACGAATACCGCGGTGTGATGTGCATTGACATTGACGAGTGGGTGGGGCATTACACCGAAAAGCATTTTACCACCTTTATGGAATATCTCGCCGCCAACAGCGAGCATTGGCTGATCGTCCTGTGTGTATCCCCTGCCAAAGAGAATGTCCTGCATGACCTGCAGGCGTTTCTCTCCATGTACCTTCGTCTGGAGACCGTGCGCATGGAGCTTCCGTCGGACGAACAGCTGGTAGCGTATCTGGAAACCCTGCTCGGGGAGTACCGCTTCTCGCTGGATGAGCAAGCACGGGATCTGCTGCAACACACCTTTGCCACCCTGCGGAAAAACAAGCATTTTGACGGCTACAAATCCGCACGCTTGCTCGCAAAGGATATCGTGTATCATCTGTACGGCGCAGACACCTTGCCCGCACAGACACTCACCGCCGCAACGCTTCAAAACTTCGCCGAGAACAGCCGCTATGTACAGAATATGCTGTTTGCGGCATCGTCTTCCCGCAAGACGATCGGATTTTAAGGGGGTGTCTTTATGAACGAGCAATACAAATACAACCGCTATTCCGCGCTGGATCAGGAAACCCGCTGGGCAACCGAGGAGGAAATCCGCCGCGCGGGCTGTTATGTGGATCTGTCGGCAGAAGACTACCCTGCAGGCGGCTTACCGCTTCTTTCCGACGGCAAGACCGCGTATGTGGACAGCAAAGATACGCACACCATCATCTTCGGTGCGACGGGCTCGAAGAAAACCCGCCTGTTCTGCATGCCGATGGTGGATCTGTTTATCAAGGCAGGCGAGTCGTTTGTTGTGACTGACCCGAAGGGCGAGATCTATCAGCGCACAGCGGGACTTGCCGCTGAAAAAGGGTACAAAACCGTGGTGCTCAATCTGCGCGATATCGGTAAAGGCGATATGTGGAACCCGCTCGCCTTGCCGCTTGAGCTTTACCGCAACGGCAACCGCGAGGACGGCGTGGCGATGTTCAGCGATTTCGTCAATATGATCGCCGCACCGCAGTTTGAGCGCACCAACGATGTGTTCTGGCCGCAGATGGCATCCTCCTTTGCGACCGCCTGTCTGTTGCTCCTTGCCGAATGTGCCGAAAAAGAAGCAGTCAACCTCGCCAGTCTCGGCGCACTGTGTATGCAGTCGAGCGAAACCCCGCTCAAATGGCTCAGCGAGCGGATGAGCCCCGAAACCATCGCGGGACTCAACCTGCGCAATGTGCTGACCGCCGCCGATAACACGCGCCGCAGTATCTATGTATCGCTGTACGGTATGGTCAGTCCGTTCACCACGCAAAAAAATCTCACGGCGATGCTGTCGGGGAACACGATGAACATTGCCGACTTCGGTCGCGAAAAGACCGCCGTGTACCTCATCATTCCCGATGAAAAAACGACGCTTCATTTCCTGGCGACCGCGTTTATCAAGCAGACCTATGAAATTCTCATCCGCGAAGCACAAAAGGAGGCGGATAACCGCCTCCCCGTGCGTGTGAATTTTGTGCTGGATGAATTCTGCAATATGCCAAAAGTCCCCGATATGGCGTCGATGATCTCCGCAGCGCGCAGTCGCAACATCCGCTATTACCTGATTGCGCAAAGCAAACATCAGTTGCAGGGCAAATACGGCGAGGACGCCGACACCATCAAGGGCAACTGTGACAACTGGGTGTTCCTTACCTCCAAGGAGCTGGATCTTCTTGAGGAAATCAGCCAGCTTTGCGGCAGTATCTACACCGCCTCGGGACATCAGCGCCGTCTGATCTCGGTATCGGAATTGCAACGCCTGAGCAAGGAGCGCGGCGAAGCACTGATCATGCATGCCAGACAGTACCCCATCATTTCGGCGCTCGCCGATATCGACGATTACGAGATGTTCAAGGGATATACAGCACCCGATCTGTCGGGCATCACCCTGCCGCCCACTCCTGTATTTTCCGTCAAGGATCTGGTGGCGGACTGTATGGACAAGAAGTGCAACATTCCGTTTGCCGATCCCGATGAACCGTTTTGCTACAAGGAAGGCGGCAAAGATCTGTCTTCCACCGAGGATGCGACAGTCAGTCGCATCAAGAAATACTTTTCGACCTGATGTGAATACAAAAACACCCGGCGCGTTACATTCATTAACACGCCGGGTGTTTTTCATCTTTTACAAATACTCCACAATCTCCGTCACCGCATGACACACGGGGATTTCCCTATGCGTGCAGGACGGCAGGCGGGTATCCAGAAAAATCGCCTTCATTCCTGCGTGGATCGCGCCGTCGATATCGTTGACGGGATGATCGCCGACGAACACACACTGCGCAGGCGATACCCCGAGCCGTGCCGCCGCGCGGCAAAACAGCTCTGCGTCGGGCTTCGCCACCTCTTCCTCAGAAGACACCAGCACCGCATCGAGAAGCGGACGCAGATTCGACACATCCAGCTTGCGGTGCTGTTGCACGCAAGGGCCGTTGGTCACGATTCCGAGACGGTAGCCTTTTTCGCGCAGGGTGCGCAGTGTCTCTTCACTGCCCTCAAACAACTGCACAAACTGAGGAAACACCCGCTGATATTCACGAAACAGCACCTCGGCGGGAAGCGGATCAGCGATCCCGACCGCCTTGGGCATCTCCGTGAAATACTGCAAATAATCCACATAGCCGCTGTTGTTGAGCGCCTTCATCGTCTCAAACGCAGTCTCAAATGCCTCGCCGTGCAGGTGGGGCATATATTTGTTCAGAAAATACTCCCCGAAGCGACGGAATGCCGCGGGGCGGTTCTGCAAAGTGTCGTCAAAATCAAACAGCACCGCGCGGATGTTGCCGTCTGCACGCAGTGCGCGCGCGTGGTCGCGGTCGGCGACGATCTGCGCTTTCAGCTCCTCGACGGAAGCAAAACGCTTTTCCTCCCGCAAAAAGCGGGTCAGCACCACACGGATCGGGCGATCATACAGATCGCCGTCAAAGCTGTCAAACCATGTCTCGGCGAGCGGTGCGGGACTTCCGACTGTCGGACGCACACCGACATTGGTCACGCCGTAATAGCTCTTGCCGTCGATGACGGCGGTGGACATATACACACCGAAGCGCGGCATCACAAAGCCTTCGGGCAACCGCTGATTGGCGGTGGGCGAACCGAGGGTGCGACCGAGTGCCTGCCCATGCGACACCGCCGTGTCAATCACAAAGGGATGCCCGAGAAGGCGGGTTGCCGTTTCAATCTCTCCCGCCTCAATCAGACGGCGGATGCGATCCGAGCTGACGGTGCCGTCGCTGTCCGACAGCTCCGTTGCCACAACAAGTTCCACACCATATTGTTCACAAAGCATCCGCAAGGTCTCCACCGTGCCTGCGCCGCCTTTGCCAAAGCGGAAATTGAAACCGCAACACACACGCTTTGCACCGAGCTGACCGATGAGCACCTGCACGACAAAAGCTTCGGGAGACAGTTCGCGAAACGCTTCAAAATCCGCCTGATACCATTCTTCAATACCGATCGCCTCAAAAAGCGACGCGGTATACTCTGCCGAGCAAAGACGAACAGCATTGGTTTTCAGCGCCGCCGCACCCTCGCCGAAGCTGAGCACAGCACTCATCAATCCCTGCGCACCGAGCGTACCCGCCAGCACGCGGCGATGCCCGAGATGCACGCCGTCAAATAAACCAAGAGCCACCGCGCGATCGGCACGCGGCACATCCTGCGTCGGACAGCAAAGCGGTACGATTGTCACGGTGACTCACATCCTTTACTCTAAAAATAAACGGGCAACGGCAAGCTCTTCTTCCTTTGGCTTGCCGAGTCCCAGAAACTGCCCATCGGGTGCATACACCCTTGTGACACCTTCGATCCGCGTGCGCAACCGCTCCAGTGCCAGTGCACCGCCGTTGCGAAAGCGGTTTGCCTGCGCCTCACTCACCGTCACCGACGGATAGCACCCGAGCACACGGTCAACGGGCAGGATGCGCTGTGCCACCGTGCCGTTTGCCGCTTCTTCACGGATCTGTTCCAGCGTCAGACAGTCATTAAGCGAAAAGCCCGCCGCCAAAGTGCGGCGAAGTCCGCTCATCAGCGCGCCGCACCCAAGCATCTGCCCGAGATCAGCGGCGATCACGCGCATATAAGTGCCCTTGGAGCAGGCACAGTCGAGCACTGCCGTCTCGCCGTCAAATGACAATAAGTCAAGTGTATGGATCGTGACGGGGCGCGCCTCGCGTTCGATCTCGATGCCCTTGCGCGCCAGCTCATACAGCCGCACGCCGTCTTTTTTAATCGCCGACATCATCGGCGGGGTCTGCAGGATATCGCCGCGAAAATGTGTTAGCGCTTCTTCGAGCGCGTCTTTCGTCGGAAGCGGTTTGCCCGTTTCCTCCACAGCGCCCCAGATATCCTGCGTGTCGCTCACAGCGCCGAAGCGCACGGTCACGAGATACCGCTTATCGTGATCAGGCAACCACTCAAGCGCCCGCGTTGCACCGCCGCACAGAATCGGCAACACGCCCGTTGCCATCGGGTCAAGCGTGCCCGCGTGACCTATTTTTTTGACACCGAGCGCACGGCGCACACACGCGCACGCAATGAACGATGTCATCTCCTGCGGCTTATCCAAGCACAAGATTCCCTGCACAGCGGCACCTCCTTTTTCATCGTTTGTTTGATTATACAAAAAATCCTCGCGCTTGTCAACGGAAAGCGGATGTGATATACTGTCACAAACGGAGGTGAGACGCTATGTTGAAACACATCAGCTTGTCGGCAAGCACGCTGAAAATATTGGCGTGTGTCAGTATGCTGATCGATCACGCGGGAATGCTGCTCTTTCCCCAGGAACACTGGATGCGGCTTGTCGGCAGAATCGCGTTTCCGCTGTTCGCGTATTTTATCGCAGAGGGATGTCAATACACCCGCAATCGCCTCAAACGGCTTGCCACCATTGTCATCCTCGGTGTGATCTGCGAAGCGGTCTACATCGTAGCGGACGGCGGGTATTACGGCAATGTGTTGCTCACCTTTTCGCTGTCGATCGTGCTGATCTACCTGTTGCAGGAGTGCCAGCGGTGTCTGTTCGGTCGCGACCCCAAAGCGTTTTTGTGGGGCAGTGCGTTTCTTGCCGCCGTTGTCGGCGTAGTCGTATTTGTGCAAGCCTTCGGCGTGGATTACGGCATCGCAGGCGTGATGACACCCGTACTGATCGCGCTTGCGAATGACCGCAACGGCACGATGCCGCCTGCTGTAAAACGCCTGTGCGGCAAGCCTTTCAAAATCCTGCTTTTTACCGCGGCGCTGCTGTGGCTGATCATCACCAATCCGTATGTCGAGCGACAGCTTTGGTGTCTGCTTGCCGTGCCGCTTTTGCTGTTGTATAACGGCAAAGCAGGCAAGGCGCGCCTGAAATACGGGTTTTATCTGTTTTATCCGTTGCATCTGGCGCTTTTGCAACTGATCGCGTGGATCCGATAAACATATCATGAATGGCCGCTGTTCCTTCGAACAGCGGGCATTTGCTTTATCTTACGCTTCTTTTGTTCCTTTTTTGAGCATCTTCATCGAGATGTCCATTGCGGTGACCGAGTGTGTCAGCGCACCGATGGAAATGATATCCACACCCGTCTGGGCAACCGCGCGCAGGGTCTCGGCGGTGATGCCGCCGCTCGCCTCCAGCAGCGCTTTGCCGCCGACAATGTCGACCGCTTCTTTCATCATCTCGCAGGACATATTGTCGAGCATAATGACATCCGCTCCTGCTTCGAGGGCTTCGCGCACCTCGTCAAGATCGCGGGTCTCCACCTCAAGCTTGACCATGTGACCGAGCTTCGCGCGAAGCGACTTGACCGCAGGGGTAATGCCGCCCGCCGCGTCGATGTGGTTGTCCTTGAGCATCGCGCCATCGGACAGATTGAAGCGGTGGTTTTTGCCGCCGCCGACGGTCACGGCATATTTCTGCAGACTGCGCATACCGGGCAGGGTCTTGCGCGTATCGGTGATGGCGGCGTTGGTGCCTTCCACCAGCGCCACGGCATTTGCCGTTGCTGTCGCGATGCCCGACATATGCTGAAGCAGGTTGAGCGCCGTGCGCTCGCCCTTTAAAAGTGCGCGGGTGTAGCCCGTGTACTCCGCAATAAGATCGCCTTTTTTCACCGCACTGCCTTCGGGCAGGTACACCTTTGCGCTGAAGCTGTCGTCAAGCAGCTCAAACACGCGAAGCGCAATGTCCAGACCGCACACCACACCGTCTGCTTTCGCCACAAGCACCGCTGTGTCGCGCGCATCGGCGGCGATCATGTAATCGGTGGTGGTGTCGAGATAGGAAATATCCTCGGCAAGTGCGTTTTTGATCAGGTCGTCTACATAAAACATCGGCAGTTGCATAATGATTCTCTCCTTTTGCTTGGTATGTTTGTTCCCGTAAGGCGAACTGTATTTGCCCTACGATGTAACCGCGAAGTATCTTATCTTGCCATTACTGCCACGGTTTCTTCGCGATTTTCGCGGCGGGACGGGGATATGGTTTCGGGGTGCTTCCCGTTTTGTCAAACACGATCAGGCGGCGGTCAAACACTTCCTCGCCGTCCTTGGGGCACGCGGGCACTTGCACACGCGCGGTTTGCTTGTGCGACGCGCCAAGCGCCTTCGCCGCCTTGAGTGCCGTGTCGATCTCGTTATCGCTCTCGGGGCCTTTGAGTGCCACAAACGCACCGCCTTTTTTCACAAACGGCACGCAGTATTCACACAGTGTCGGCAGTGCCGCAACCGCTCTTGCCGTTGCGATATCATAGCGTTCGCGAAGCTCTGCTTTGTGTCCGCCGTCCTCGGCGCGGGCATGCACCGTGACGCACGACAGACCGAGTTCATCCACAACGGCATTCAAAAATGTCAGCCGCTTGTTCAGGCTGTCGAGCAGTGTCACCTTGACATCGGGTCTGGCAATCGCCGCAGGGATGGCGGGGAAACCTGCGCCCGTGCCGACATCGATCAGCGTCGCGCCCTCCGGCAAAAACGGTACAAGTGTCAGGCTATCCACAAAATGACGGATCACGATGCCGTAGGGATCGGTGATGCCCGTCAGGTTCATTTTTTCGTTCCATTCACACAACAGTTCGGCGTAGCGGTCAAACTGCGCGAGCTGTTCGTCGGTGAGTGCCACACCGAGATCGGCGGCATACGCTTTGAGTAATGCGCGGTCGATCATACCGTTTCGCCTCCTGTCGCCATAATCAGCACCGACACATCCGCAGGGCTGACACCGCTGATGCGGGATGCCTGTCCGATGCTGCGGGGGCGCACCTTGGCCAGCTTTTCCTGCGCCTCTTTGCGCAGGCCGTGTATCGTGTCATAGGGGGCACCCGCCGGCAGCAGCCGTTTCTCCAGCCGCCGCATCTCGTCGATCTGTCCCTGTTCCC
>JAZRTC010000130.1:0-12196 GCA_045651865.1 Acutalibacteraceae bacterium | reverse complement strand
CTTGATCGCCTGAGACAATTCATACCCCTTTTCGTTGAGCTTCGCAAGGCAATCAAACATCGCCTCAACCCACGCTGCCTGCTTTGCCGCGTTGCGGCCAAGGACAGTATCCTCGTACTTTCCGCCGCTGTAATTGTATTGCTTCTCGCCGCCGGCACCTGCCGCAAATTCGGAGATAATCTGCGGATAGTTGTTGAAATACGGCGAGTTTTTCTGATACAGATCGCCATACAGCTTTTCAAAGGATTCCAGTCTGGTGCCGTTGCCCATTTCATACGCGGTCAGGCCAAGCATATGAACGGTATCCAGATCGGGCAAAAAGCACAGATCCTCACCCCAACTGCAATACGGAGTCGTTGTGGCGACCGGATTGAAGATCCAGATGCAGTTGTCGACGCCCTCCTGTTCAAAGATGTCATAAAGGCGTTCCCAGGTCAAGACAAAGAAATCGGGATCGAGAAGCGTGACCATACCGCAATAGCTCGTCCAGTCGGTGTTCATCTCATTGTTAAGACGGAACAGTACGGGCGCGCCGTACGCCTTGATATCCCGTGCAAGGCGGCGGAAATGCTCGTCATATTTACCGCGGGCAATATCGAACATCGGCGTTTTGCTTGCCTTGACATTGCCGTTGTTATTCGTCGTGAACTGGTAGGTGAATTGCAGGACGGGTTTGCCGTTGAAACCGTTGCCACCCGCAAATTCCGCCGCTGTTTTCGACGGGAAATAGTGCATGGTATTGCCCCAGCCGACATGCGAATAGGTCGGCATAATATCGTATGTGAAGTCAAGCTTCTCCGACAGCTCGGCATATTCCTTGCGCAGATTGTCCGCCGAATTGTTGGTATCGGACATGCTTTCTGTGAAGATGCCCCAATCGGTGGTGCTCTGGGTCATCAGCTTCTCGTAATATGCCGCCGTTTCCTCATTCCAGTTTTCATCAGGCTCACATTCGTACGCCACCTGCTCGTTTTGCGAGATACCAACCGGCGTGATCTCCTTGAAGCTCTTTACCATCGCGTCCATTGCCGCCGCACGGTCGGCGGTTGACTTCATCACAAAGAGATGGAATTTGACATATTCCCCGTTCTTACGGATCACGGCAATGTTATAATACGGCATCTCAATATCCTGCGCGTCGTTGATCACGATATCATAACGCCACACATGATAGCCGCTGAGCATGGTGGTGTCCCCTTCTACTTCGGGATGCGTACGCGACAGATTATTTTGTCTGAGGAAGTTATCATCCGTCACACATTGAGTCAGCCATTCGTAGGAATAGGTATCCCAGCTCCATTGGGTGTTGCCGTAGGGGTTGCTTGTTTCTTTGGAAACATTGAGCACAAAGCTGTTGCTTTCATAAGTCGAGCGAAGTGCCGACAGCGAATAATCCGTGTTGAAATTCACATACGGCACCGTAAACACATAGCCGTCCGACAGGTTGACCACGCGGGATTTGCTGTTGTTCTTGAAGATCACTTTTCCATCACGGTTTTGCACCGGTGCCGTCTGATCAAGCACAAGACGACGGTCAAGATAATACTCGGCCTTCTTCACAGCACTTACCTGACCGAAGCCGTTGGTTGTGTCGGCGTACGCCGTATTCCAAAGGCCTTCAACATCCTCTTTCTCATTGACATAATCGCGCAGACCCGCCGCATAATAAAACAGTGCCGTCATATCGCGAATATCCACTGTCGCGTAGGTGTCGATATCCGCCGCCGCAGCCTGCACGGAGTTGAAGCTGACCAGTTCATTTACATAGTAAAACAACCGCGCCGCATCGGCAAGATTCACCCTGCCGTTACCGCTGATGTCACCGACTTTGTAACGGAATGTCACGGATACCTCTTGCTTTTCCGTGACCGATCTGAGCGTATATGTTGCTCCTGCAGGTTTGAGAACCGTACCGTTTGCAACCACCTCAACGCTACCGAACCGCAAGTTGCATTTGTCACTGAAGTCGAGTGAAAACGCATAATCCTGACCATCGATCGCTTCAAATGTGCCATTTTCGGGAACGATGGTCACAATGTCTTCGTCCACCTCAAATTCCACAGGGAAACGGGCGGCTCCACGCGCTGTCACCGTCACTTCATCGATCTGCTGCTGCCACACACCGCGTGCCGTGTGATGATGAAAAGCAAGGTAGACCGTCTGACCACGGTAAGCGTTGAGATTTACCGTCATTTCTTCATAGTCTTCGCCGGTGTAATATGTCTCGTCCAGCACGATCCGGCTTTTACCGGGCGTTGTCGGATCAAAAGGGGTTGTGCCGGCATAGACCGTAATATAATCGGTGTAGCCATACATATAGGATGTACGGATCTGAAAACTCAGCTCATACGACGATTCAACCGATGTCGGAATCGTCACCGGCGGCAAGATTACATACTCATCAGGAGTCAGTCGCGGCATACTGCCTGTCGCCGAACGGGATTCCAGGCAGTTGCCACCGCTCGGGTACCCGTTGTTACCGTTGGAGTTGATGTGCCAGTTATAGCCGTCACCGTCAATATCATACGCCGTCCATCCTGCCGGCAAGTCTGACGAACTTTCAAAACCTTCATAAAACAGCACCGTTTCCGTTGTGCCGGCCGATGCCGAAAACGGCACTGTCCCAAGCAATATGGTGATTGCCAAAAGCAACGCCGATAGGCGTTTTACAACATAGTTCATACATATGCTCCCATTCTTCAGAAAACCGCCCGACGGTTTTGTCAGGCGGTTTTTCCTTGATTTTATTCGCCCTGAAGACCGCGGCGGAGTGCCTCGATGGCGGGCAGAACACCGTCGTCCAGTTCAAAGTAGTTCATCACATACTCTTTGCCGTCAACATAGGCATAGTCGTTGGCACCGAACCAGATCGCACCCTTGATGTTCTTGCAGAATTCATAACCCTGCTCATCTCGGCGCTTGAAGCACTCGAACATCTCGTCGATCCACTGCACCTGCTTGTCGAGGTTGCGTCCCTTCTCACGGAAGATCCAGCGACCCTCTTCGTAATTGTAGGTCGTGTCGCCGCCTGCGCCGGCACCGAACTCGGAGATGACCCACGGATAATTGTCAAAATACGGGGTGTTTTTCTGGAACAGGCGGCGGTAATGCTCCTCAAAGGAGATGTACTCGTCACGCTCGTTGCCGCGTTCGTATGCCGTCAGACCGAGGATCTGCACGCACTCGGGGTTCGGGATATAGGTAAAATATTCGCCCCAGTTGGAATACGGGGTCGAAACGGAAATCGGGTTGAAGATCCAGATCGTATTGTCGACGCCTTCTTCCATAAAGATGCGGTAGAGGCGCTCCCAAGTGAGGATAAACACATCAGGATCAAGCAGGTTAACAATGCCCGAATAGCTCGTCCAGTCGGTGTTCATCTCGTTGTTGAGGCGGAACAACACCGGTTTGCGGTAGGCTTTGATGTCGCGGGCAAGCTTGCGAAGCTGCTCGTCAAACTTGCCGCGCATGATATCAAAGGTCGGGGTGTATGCCGCAAGCGACTCGTTGTTCGACGCCGTAAACTGATAGGTGTACTGCAGAACGGGTTTACCGTCAAAGCCATTGCCACCTGCAAATTTGGTCGCCTGCTCGGTCGGAAACGCGTTGGGACGGGTACCGTACAGCAGGTGCGTATAGGTCGGCATAATTTCGTAATCATAGCCGCCAAGCAAGGACTTCATACGGTCGTAATCGCGCTGAATTCTGCCGTCCTGATAATCAAAGGATGAGTCATCCTTGTCCACCATGCTCGCACGGAAGAAGCCCCACTCGGTATGATTCTCGCTCTTGAGCTTCTCGTAATACGCTTTGGTCTCGTCGTTCCAATACGGCTTGACATCTGCCGTAAACGCATATTCATCGTTCTTCGCAATACCGATGCGCCAGATTTCCTTAAACGAGCGCACCATCTCATCCATCATCGCGGTGCCGTCAGTTGCCGACTTCATCACAAACAGGTGGAACAGGATGTTTTCATCGCTCTTGCGCACGACAGCGATGTTGTAATACGGCATCGCGATCTCACCGGGGTCGTTGATGTACAGATCGTAATTGCGCACGGTATAACCGGGGATGACATCGTCACGCTCGACTGTTGCACGGGTGCGGGAAATGTTGTTGTCGGCGAGGAACTGATCGTTGGCGATGTAGCGCTCAAGCCACTCGGTCAGATAGATGTTCCAGCAACCTTCTTTTTTTGCATACGGGTTTTTATCCTCACGGGACACATTCAGGATAAAGCGGTCGCTGACATAGCGCGAGCGCTGTGCTGCAAGCGAATAATCCGCTTTGAAATCGGCAGCGGGAATGGTGAACACATAGCCGTCCGGGCTGTTGACCACGCGGGCCTTGCCGTCGGCAAAAAAGATCTGCTTGACATCGCTTCTTTCGGGTTTGACAGGAAGCTTGTCGGCAAGCTTATTGTCCACATAGCATTCGGTGCGCTCGATCTTCGCGCTGTCAAACAAGCCCGAAGCATCGGCGTAGTACGATTTCCACATAATGAATGACCCCATTTCTTAAAAATATGATAAGGCATTATTTTCAGTATAGCATACCGTTGTGTTTCTTTCAAGATTTTCCGGAAAGAATTTCCCATGGTTGACGATTTCGACAAAATTTGATATGATGCAGATAAAGGCAACGAAAGTGAGGCGGATCCCCTTGACGCTGATTGAATTATATGACAAATCACCGCTGAAAAATATCATCGGCATTTTGTCATTATGTCCCGATAAAGTGTACTTTGTCGGCCCCGCTCATCCGATGCTCGACGATGTCGACCGCGTCACGGCGGTGTTGGCGGCAAAAGTGCCGAATCTCGAAGCAGAGATCCACACCATCAACCTCGCTGACCCCGCACAAACGCGCAAAACACTCACGGAAATCCTTTGCGACGAACCCGATTGCATCATCGAGACAACAGGCGGTGACGAACGCCTGTTGCTCATTGCCGATGAACTGGCGCGACAGCACGGCTTGCAATCGCAACATTTCGATATTCCAAGCGGCAAAGCCACCGACACCGACGGCGACGGTACACTCATGCCGACCTCCCCCGCTTCGCTGAGTGTGCAGGAACTCATCACCCTGCACGGTGGCACGGTAACGGGGTACACATCCTCGCCCGCTTGCGATAAAGATACGATCGATATACTGTGGGCGCTGACCTGCCATCACCCGCGCGAGTGGAACAGCCATCTGAAATTCCTTGTCACCATCGAAAAGCATCATTGTCACGGACAGACCGTTTCGATGCCCGCACCCACCGTGCCGAAATTCGACAAGACCCGTTTTGCCAATATCCGCGCCAAGTTTGCTGAGCGGGGCATCATCCGCAACGAAAGCACCCCCAAGGAGATCCGTTACACCTACACAAGTCCGCACCTTCGCGGGGTATTGGAAAAAGCGGGCAATATCCTTGAACACAAAGCGCTGTATGAAGCGATGGGTGCGCAGGTTCACGGGACACCGCTGTTTGACGACTGCTGTATGGGCGTGGAGATCGACTGGGATAACGATCTGCCCGCTGCTGCCAAAAACACCAACAATGAGATTGATCTGCTGTTGGTACGCGGTGTGCAACCGCTGTTTGTGTCCTGCAAAAACGGCGATGTGGACGAAAACGAACTGTACAAGCTCGCGATCGTTGCCGAGCGGTTCGGCGGCGAATATGCAAGAAAAATGTTGATTGCCACGGAACTGGAACCCGATTCACCGCAGGCACGGGAGGCATTTGCCCGCCGCGCCGAAGATATGGGTATTCATCTTGTGGCAAACGCGGGACACCTCACCCCCGACGAATGGGAAAAAGAATATTTAAAAGCAATGGGATTGCAATAATAAAGAGGCTGTCAGCAGACAGCCTTTTTATTATTGCAGCGTATACCGCCACTCGCCGTTTTCCGGATAATAGAAAAACTCACTGATCGTATCATCGATAAATACTTTTGCCATATCGCGCATATCGGGCGCCAGCCGATCATCTGCCATAAATTCTTCAAGCGGCATCCAGAACATCTCACCCTCGGCAGACGAGCGCAACTCGCCGCAAAATTGATCCGTTTTGTAAAACAACACCAGATATCGCGAGCCATCCTCATTCACGCAATCCTTGACACCGCACAGAACGGGCGACTTGATCGTCAAACCCGTTTCCTCATACACCTCGCGGATAACGGCATCCACAAAGGATTCATAGCGCTCCACATGACCGCCCGGGAAGGTGAGGCCACCCCATTCGTTGCTGATTTTATTCTGCACCAGCACTTGTCCGTCGTTGCAGATCATACACATATTCACAATTTCCGTCGGTTGCAAGCGCGACATATCCATCACCTACATGTTGCAGTATATAATTTTATACATTGTACCACAAAAGCGGTACTTGCGCAATATATCCCTGACACCAAACACCGCTCTGCTTTTTTTACAACCAGACATATACCCTTCCGTTCTCTCATATACATAAAGCAACATCGGTGCAGAGAGGGCGATCGTTTTGAAGGGTGTGGATGAGGAGAGAGTCATGAGACTGGCGGTATATATGCTGGAGACGGGAGCGACTGTACGCGCCGCCGCCAAACATTTCGGCGTCAGCAAAAGCACGGTACATAAGGATGTCAGCGAGCGGTTGCGTCGCATTGATCCCGCGCTTTACGGACGGGTGCGGGAGGTGCTGGATATCAACAAAGCGGAACGGCATATCCGCGGAGGTATTGCGACAAGAGAAAAATACCGTGCAATTCAAAAATGCGAAAACGATGCTTGACACAGGGAATAAAATGCGCTAGAATATAGCGGTAGTTTCACACGCCGCTGTGGTGGAACTGGCAGACACAAGGGACTTAAAATCCCTCGGTAGCAATACCGTACCGGTTCGATCCCGGTCAGCGGCACCAAATACAGCCTGCGCTTTTGCGTGGGCTGTTTTTGCTATGACGCTCCGGGGATTTTTACTCGGTAACTCCTTGTCAACTCGACAAATTTCCCGTTTACTCTTGCGTTTTCCGACAACATCCATTATAATAAAAAAAGAGTTTATCAAAACACAGAAAGGTTGGTTTCTCTATGAAAAAGTTTTTCAATGAATTCAAAGAATTTGCCATGCGCGGCAATGTCGTGGATATGGCCGTCGGTGTCATCGTCGGTGCTGCGTTCAAAGCGATCGTTGACTCGCTTGTCAACGACCTGATCTCCCCCCTGATCGGCACCTTCCTGAAAATGGATTTCACCGATCTTGCCGTCACGCTGGTTCCCGCTGTCCTGGATGACACCGGTGCGGTCGTCACCGAAGCGGTGCTGTTCAAATACGGCGCGTTCATCACGGCGGTCATCAACTTCATCATCATGGCATTTGTGATTTTCCTGCTGGTGAAGTTCCTCAACAAGGTTTCCGAAATCGGCAAGAAACCCGAAGCACCTGCGGCTCCCACCACCAAGAAGTGCCCCTACTGCTGCAGCGAGATCGACATCAACGCTGTCAAGTGCGCACACTGTGCATCGGAGCTTCCTGAGGAAGAATAAGAAGAATAATAAAAAACGCCTACCCTTGCGGGCAGGCGTTTTTTTATTTCTCCATTGCCGCATGACGGGAGACGATGGCGCGGATGCGTTCGGTATCAAACTTCGGTTGACGGTCGTAGGTATACAAACCGTTTTGCTCCTGCTCCACATTGGTCAGTTGCGTATAGCAAAAACCGAACAAGGCGGGATTATCGAGAAGCGCATTGGTTAACCCCTCAAAGCGCTCATAAAACTCCTCAAGCGTTTTGGGACCTTCCCCGTAACCCCAGCCGTCCGATGCCGTATCCCACGCGATGCCGCCGTATTCGCTGATCATCACGGGTTCGTCCGTATAGGTCTGCCGATCGACATAAGGGTCATACGGACAGCTTTCATCGACAAGCGGTGCGTAATGCTCACGCAAGGTGGCGGGATCCTGACTGTAATCGTGCAGGCAGAACACATCGGTTTTGACATGATAATTGCCGCTCGTGTCAATGCACGGACGCGTGGGATCCATCGCTTTTGTCACATCATAAAGAAGCGCCACGCCCTCATCCCATTGCTTGCGATGATCCTGATCCCAGGTCTCGTTGCGCGGACACCAACCGATGATCGACGGATGATTGCGGTCACGCTCCACCACCGCCATCCATTCGTTCATAATGGGAGTGAGGTTTTCGGGTTTGCTATGGTCAAGACCCCAGTCGGGGTATTCGCCCCACACCATATACCCCATTTTGTCGGCGTGATACAAGAAGCGCTCTTCAAACACCTTTTCGTGCAGGCGTGCGCCGTTGAAGCCGAGTGCCATGGACAGTTCGATATCCTTTTTGAGCGCGTCATCGGTCGGTGCGGTATAGATACCGTCGGGATAGAATCCCTGATCCAGCACCAATCGTTGAAACACGGGACGACCGTTGAGCAAAAAGCGCTTATTATCAAAACCGATGTCACGCATACCGAAATAACTCTGCACCGTATCGTCGCCAAATGTAAATGTTACATCGTAAAGATTGCCCTGTCCGAGATCCCACAGATGTTGCTCGGCAAGCGGGACGGTAAAGGTAATCGCCCCCGAGGCGTTCGTTGCTGTGTAGCGTCCCATCGGTTTGCCTTCGAAGGTGATGTCGCAGGCAAAATCCGCACAACCGACAAGATTTGCCGTGACAGTGACGGTGTTATCAGCACAGTTGGTGACATAGCGGACAGTTTCAACATGAGTGTCAAAATCCAAGAACTCCAGCCACACCGTCTGCCAGATGCCCGTGGTGCGGGTATAATAGCATCCCCACGAATGATAGGCCGCACATTGCTTGCCTGACGGAATCGTGGTGTCCTGTGTATCATCCTCAACATATAATGCAATCTCGTTTTCGCCCTCGTGCCAATACGAACTCATAGCACCCACATAAAACGGCGTGTAACCGCCTTCATGCATACCGGCATACAGACCATTGATATACACCTTACAGCGGTAATCCGCCGCACCGACATGGACACGGACACCTGTTTCGATTTTGGGCAGGGTGAACTTGCGTTTGTACCACACGCCACGCATAAAATCGGTATGCGCAATCCCCGACAATTGGCTTTCGGGGCAAAACGGCACAAGAATTTTCTGCGACAAAGTCGTGTCGTTCCAATACAAAGCACGCTCACAACCACTGCGGGCATTGTCGATCTCAAACTGCCACTCGCCATTGAGATTCATCCAATCCTTTCGCATCCATTGCGGTTTCGGGTGTTCGGGTCTGGGGATGGACATAGAAGTTCCTCCTTTTAAACAGCAAGGGATAAGCCGCATTTACAACCGTAAGCGCGGTTTATCCCTTTATCGTTTACATATTGTCTGCGCCGCCTGCCGCACCGAGAGTGCCGGTTGCAAGCGCCTTGAGATACGCGTTGATGAAGCCGTCGATCTCGCCGTCCATCACCGCGTTGATGTTGCCGCTTTCAAAGCCCGTACGATGATCCTTGGCGAGGGTGTACGGCATAAAGACATAGGAGCGGATCTGGCTGCCCCACGCGATCTGGGATTGACCGCCCTTGATATCCTCGATCTTTTCGAGGTGCTCGCGTTCCTTGATCTCGACGAGCTTGGAACGAAGCATTTTCATAGCGGTATCACGGTTCTGGAACTGGCTTCGTTCCGACTGGCACGCCACAACAATGCCCGTCGGGATGTGGGTCAAACGAACAGCCGACGAGGTTTTGTTGATGTGCTGGCCGCCCGCGCCCGATGCACGGAACACATCCATTTTCACATCTTCGGGACGGATCTCCACTTCCACATTGTCGTCGATCTCGGGGATGACTTCGATTGCAGAGAACGAAGTGTGACGACGACCCGACGAGTCAAACGGCGACACGCGCACAAGACGGTGGACGCCTGCCTCACCTTTGAGGAAGCCATAGGCATTTTCGCCCTCGATCAGAATAGAAGCGCTCTTGATGCCTGCTTCATCGCCGTCGAGGTAATCGAGAATACGGTAGTTGAAGCCGTGAAGCTCTGTCCAGCGGGTGTACATACGGTAGAGCATCTGCGCCCAGTCCTGCGCTTCGGTGCCGCCCGCGCCCGCGTGGAAGGTCATAATGACATTGCTGTTGTCATATTCGCCCGTAAACAGCGTAGCAAGGCGCTGACGCTCAAGCTCGGCGGCAACTGCCTCGACCGCTTCGACGCACTCGGCAAGCATATCGAGATCTTCCACCTCATCCGCCATTTCAATCAGCGTCAGACCGTCCTCGTAATCCGAGACAAGACGGTCATACGCCTCAATGCGCTGACGCAAGTTTGCCGCGCGCTGTGTAACTTTTTGTGCTTTTTCCATATCATCCCAGAAACCGTCTGCCGCCGAGCGCTGTTCCAGCTCTGCCAGCTCACGCTTCATCTGGGTCAGACCGATGGCACCTGCAAGCTCATTGATGTCGGGCTCGTAGGCGATCAGTTTTAAACGCAATTCTTCAAACTGAAGCATAGTGGTATCTCCTTTAATCCATTATCCATATTATTATAACGGAAAAAGCCGTAACTGTAAACTGTTTTTTGAAAAAATGTGAAAATATAACACCTCATCCGTCGCCACCTTCCCCTCAGGAGAAAGGATTATAAAGAAAAAGAACCTTTGTCAAACTGACAAAGGTTCTTTTAAATTTTAAAAATTAGCCCATCATGCTGGCGACTTCAGCAGCGAAGTCATCTTCACGCTTCTGCAGGCCTTCGCCCTTCTCAAAGCGGACAAACGCCACGACCTTCACATCGCCAACGCACTTCGCGACATACTGACCGACCGTCACATCGCCGTCTTTGACGAAGGCTTGCTCGAGCAGGCAGTTGGTCTCGTAGAACTTGCCGATACGACCGGTGACCATCTTCTCGACGATCTGGTCGGGCTTGTTCGCGTTCTTGGGATCGTTCTTGATCTGGCTGATGAGGATTTCCTTCTCCTTCTCGATATCCGCCGCGGGGACAGACTCTTTGGAGAGGTACAGCGGGTTGAGAGCCGCGATCTGCATCGCAACATCCTTGCCGCACTCGTTCATCACAGCTGCATCCATATCCGCGTCGTCGAACTTCACGAGAACGCCGATGCGGCCGCCGCCGTGGACATACGCCACGCAGTTGCCCTCATAGCGCTCGAAACGGCGGATGGAGAGGTTCTCGCCGATGACGAGGATCTTCTCACGCAGAGCAGATGCCACATCACCCTCGCCCATGGGCATGGTGAGGAGCTCTTCCACATTCGCGGGAGCCTTGTCCGCAACGATCGCGGCAACATCCTGCACGAACGCCTGGAAGTCTGCGTTCTTTGCAACAAAGTCGGTCTCGGAGTTGACTTCGATCACAACGCCGACCTTCTTGTCTTCGTACACAGCCGCGTACACAAGACCCTCAGCCGCAATACGGCCGGCCTTCTTCGCAGCAGCAGCAAGACCCTTCTCACGAAGGATGTCGATTGCCTTTTCCATATCGCCGTCGGTCTCGACAAGCGCCTTTTTGCAATCCATCATGCCAACGCCCGTGCGCTCACGCAGGGTCTGGACATCTTTTGCAGTAAATGCCATAGGATTCGACCTCCTAATTATTATAGTTGTAAAAATTCTTACTCAGCAGCTTCGGTAGCGGGAGCTTCCGCAGTGGTGTCCTCGCCCTGACGGCCTTCGAGGATCGCGTTCGCCATCGTAGCGGTGATCAGCTTGACAGCGCGGATTGCGTCGTCGTTGCCGGGGATGACATAGTCCACATCGTCGGGATCGCAGTTGGTGGCAAGGATCGCAACCACGGGGATGGCGAGCTTCTTGGCTTCGGAAACAGCGATCTTTTCCTTGCGGGGGTCAACGATGAAGAGCGCACCGGGGAGCTTCTTCATGTCTTTGATGCCGCCGAGGAACTTCTCGAGCTTCTCGATTTCGCGGTTGAACTTGATAACTTCTTTCTTGGGGAGCAGATCAAAGGTGCCGTCCTCAGACATTTGCTTGAGCTGAGCAAGACGAGCAATACGACCGCGGATGGTGCGGAAGTTGGTCATCATACCGCCGAGCCAACGAGCGTTAACATAGTGAGCACCTGCGCGCTCAGCTTCCTCGCGGATGGAGTCAGCGGCCTGCTTCTTAGTACCTACGAAGAGAACGTCTTTGCCCTCTGCGGATACTTCGCGGATAAACATGTAAGCATCTTCGAGCTTCT
>JAZRTC010000129.1:0-2169 GCA_045651865.1 Acutalibacteraceae bacterium | reverse complement strand
GATATACTTTTGCGGAACGATCGCCGACAGCGGCACCGACACGCGAATGTCCTGCCCGCCCGCAATATCATCGCCCGAAATCTTCACATCCGGATGATACTCGTTGAGAATGCGGGCAATCGCCACGCTGGTGTTGGTGTATTCGTGGGTCGGGGTGGGGCCGTCGAAATACAGCGAAATATTCGCCGATGCCGTCAGCTCCATATCCAGCGTCAGGGTGCTGTTCGCCACAGGGGCATAGAACATATTGCCAAAGCCGGGGGAATAATGCAATTCGGGCCATTTGCCCGTGGTGTTGGCAAAAGACAGCGAACCGTCCGCGTTGTTGGTGCCGTACAGTGTACCGGGGAACAGCACCAGCCAGTCGGCGGCATTCATCGAAATCAGGCTTTTCGTCCAGCTTCCCGTTTGCAGAGCAGGCGGGTCGTTGGTGGTGACACGCGGTGCGGAAGCATCCTGACGGAAATGTTCCTGCAGAAAGCTGACGATCGTGTCGGTGTACACCTGATTGCCCTGATCGGCAAGGTGCAGACCGTCGGCGATGAGAAAGGTGTTCAGATCATAACCGCTATCGCATACAGCGTGCATATCGATCAGATGCGTGCCTGTTGCGGCGGCGACTTCGCGCATTGCGATGATATATTTGTCAAGTGCGAGGTTGACCGATTTTTCGGGATAGAGGGACGAGCCGCCCTGCGAGTCATCGGACAAAAACGGCGGGGTCATCAGGATCGGCACCGCGCCGACTGCTTCCACCTGCGCGATGAAATATTGCAGGTTTTCCTTGTATCGGGCGGTGGTGACACGCGGGTTGACGCCATCTTCCAGATAAAAGTCGTTGGTCGCAAAGCTCATGATGACAAAATCGGGATTTTTGTTCAGCACATCGCGCTCAAAGCGTGCGCGACCTTGCTCGGTGGTGTTGCCGCCGATGCCTGCGTTGATGAGGTGCATATTGGTGGCTTTGGCGACCGAGCGCGGCCAGGTGGAAAGCGCCGTAATACTGTCACCGAAGGTGATGAGTGTTGCGCCGTCCATCAGTTTGGCATCCGCCGCGGGTGCCGCCCAGGCAAACGGGATGGCGGTCAGCAGCATCGCCGTTGTCAACAGAAGAGAAAGAAAAGTTTTTGCGTTCATGGTAATACTCCTTATGCAACAAGCACTTTGAGGATATAGCGCACATCGCTGGTGTTGAGTTTGCCGTCACCGTTGCAGTCGGCAATGGCGAGTGCGGCATCGTCAAGAAGCTTGGTGCCGTTGAAGTGGCGGAGAATCGCCGTGGCATCCGAGGTGTCGACTTTGCCGCTGCCGTTGACATCGCCCTTGAGAGCGGGTTCTTCTTCTTTTTCTTTGGCAAGCGAGAGGGTGTACCAGGTGACGGCGTCACCGCCGACGCCATAGACCGACAGCGTGTAGTAATCCAGCGTGATCACACCCGTTGTGCCGAGTGCTTTGGCGAGATCGACATAGACATCGTCGGCGTCGCAGAAGTCATTGGCGGTGCCGTCAATCAGCTGCGACAGCTGAACCGAGCCGCTTGCGCCGTAGGCATTGGTGTAGTAGAGAATACCGTTTGCCCAGCCGCCCGTGTGGTGCATATCAAAGTGGAGGTAGGGCGTTTCGGAAAGGTTGATCGTCTTACCCGAAATAACCTTCACAGACGGCCATGCAATGGCGCTGTCCGCCGCGCGGACGAGCTTCAGAGAACCGTCGGCATTGATGGTGTAATCGACCTTGCCATTCACCTGCGACAGTTGATTGGCATTGGTCGGCAGAAGGCTGTCAGCGTCCTGATATGCGGGTGTGTCGGGGGTGGCCGCACCGTCGGTGGTGGTGACACTCAGCTCTTTGACCGTCACCTTCTTGTGTGCTGTGCCCACCGCAAAGATCTTCACACCGGTGAAGACGACCGTGCCGTCCTTGGCAATAAAGGAGGAGGGAATGATATCCTCCAGTGCCAGCGTGGTATACACGGATTGACCGGGGAGAATGTCGTCTCCCGAGGTTTGCAGGGTGGGGATGGCATTCTTTAAATGTTTGGTCAGCGAGAAATAGGTCTTAGCATACGCGAGTGTCGGGTTCGGGCCGTTGAAGAACAGCAAAATGTTGGAACCGGCTTCGAATTCCATATCGATGGTGAGATAACTGCCCTTGACAGGGACGGTCACA
>JAZRTC010000128.1:0-3535 GCA_045651865.1 Acutalibacteraceae bacterium | reverse complement strand
GGTTGAAGTCCGAGACTGCGGTGACACCGCCGGGGTAACGCTTGTAAATGTTTTTAAGAGACAAGCTTGCCATTGTAACAAACCTCCTAAGATGTTGATTCGCTGTGTTCCGTCTGCACAGTCCACAACGATTTTATATCGTACATATACTATACCAAATTTTCCGAAGAATAGCCATACTTGGAATTTACAAAGTTTTGTGGGGAAGTTTATTTAAAACAACTAAAAATTTGCGATTGTTCATAAAACTGTCACAAAAAAACCGTCATTGCTTCGGTTTCGTCAAGCAAGCGAAATTCACCTGCCCCGAGTGACGGATCCAGTGCAAGACCGCCCATCGACAAGCGGTGCAAGCGTTCCACATGGCGTCCGCAGGCGGCAAACATCCGCTTGACCTGGTGGTATTTTCCTTCATGCAGAGTGACGATTGCGTCGCAACCTTCGGCAAGCTCGCAGTCTGCGGGCAGGCAAACTTCGCCGTTGCCGAGTGTCATACCGTTTCGGAACGCTTCACAGACGGCTTCATCCGCGGGTGCATCCAGCGAGGCAAGATAGCGCTTGGGGACATGCTTTTTCGGCGCGAGCATACGGTGAGCGTAGTCGCCGTCGTCGGTCAGCAGTACCATTCCCGTGGTATCTTTGTCCAATCGTCCCGCAGGGAACAGCCCGCGCGCGCGCCATTCCGCGGGAAGCAGATCCACCACGGTTGGTGCATGGGGATCGCGCGATACGCACAGGATGCCGGCAGGCTTATTCATCATAATGTAGATATAACGGCGATAATTGACAGCTTGTCCGTCCAGCGTGACCGCCGCCGAGGCGGGGTCGAGCTTTTTGGAGGGATCACGCCACACGACACCGTCCACCGCGATGCGGCCGCGACGGATCGCCGTGGTTGCGTCACGACGGCTGAGAGTCGTTTGCGTGCTGATGTATTTGTCAAGGCGTTCCATTGTCATCACTTCCTGAAAGCGGGGATACATCCCCGCCGGGTGTTGTAATATCACCGCCGATAATGCGGTCTTTGTATACATATATATGTGCTTGCCCGGCACCGTCTGCGAGCGTGTAGGTGCGGTATTTCACCCGCTGTCCGGCATAGCCGTTCAGATCAAAACCTGCCTGCGTTTGCAGTCCGTTGTAGGCGGTGAGTGCGTCATCGAATACATCGGGGAGTGCGATTTCGCGCACACCGACAGCGGGCAAAGCCGGTTTGTATCCGAGTGAGGTCAGGTATGCCGCGCATGCTTCGTCGCTGTCACCCATCACGGGTGCGGCGGTCATCATGGTGCGTGAGGTGGGGAAACACACCCCTGCAATCAGCATTGCAAGGATCAGAACAAGGCATAACAGCACAGGAAACAGCCGTTTCGGCGAGGCTTTCATCGAAAGAACAAACATATACAGACACACTCCTACAATTGTTTGTTATACTGTATGAGTGTGTGCAGGTAATTATACCTCGCGAAGCAAGGCGGTCGTCATTTCACTGCCGCAGGGATAGGGCTTGGGAAGCGTCAGGGCATAGAGGTCTGCCGCGCGGCATTCGAGACGGAACATTGCCTTGGCACGGTCGTCCAGCGCCTCGACCTGCGAAGCGCGGGTGATGACGGGGACAGCCGTACCGCGATCTTTCGCCGCACGCAGAATCTGCAGTCCCGCTTCGGTGGCACCGAGTACGCGGATGTACGGCGGCATCCCGCTTGCCATATCGGCCGTAATGCCGATGAAGGCGCAGTACATCAGCCGTTGCAGGCGGGTGCGGGCATAGCGCTTGGTTTTGGCAAGCGTGATCAGTTCCTCCAGATCGGTCGCTTCGCAAATCGCATGATACAGGCGGTTTTCGATTCCTTCACTCAACGCGGGGAGTGAAGCAAGCTGTTCTTTGGAGCGAAGGCGCAACACCGCAAGAACGGCGCGTTCGGCAAGCTCCTCGCGTGACGGACATGTGCCGCGTTCCACGGCATCCACAAGCAGATCACAGACGCTTTGCGGCACAAACGGCGCCACATTGGCAGTGCGTCCCGCGCGGAGCACCTCGCGCAGATACGAAGCGGATGCCATCCCGCCGATGGGAGCGCGGGCGTCGTGTTCGACACCCATTCGTTTGACGGTAAACGGCTCGATGGTGCTGTTCAGCCGTGCCAGTGCGCCGAGATATTCGATGCCGAGGGTGTTGTTCGGACTGTCAAGCAATTTGGCGCGGTTTTCGCCGCCAATTTCGGTAACCGCCTTGCGCTGTGCTTCGGCGTAGGACATGCCCATGTCAAGGAAGCCTTTGAGTCTGGCGGTGACACGCGGATCGTCGAGCAAGGTGCGCGCTTTGCGGAGGGCGTCGAGATCACCGCTTTCACTGCCGAAGCTGAGCATATCCACACAGCCGAGTGCGTTCAGCAGAAACACACCGCCCTCAGCAAACCCCTGTGCGGACGAAAGCGCCCACGGAACAGGCAGGGCAATGACCAGATCGACCCCGTTTTTCAGCGCCATCTGTGCGCGGAGGTGCGGGTCAACGAGAGCGGGTTCGCCGCGCTGCGTAAAGTGCGTACTCATCACCGCGACAATATGAGAGGCATCACCTTCTTTTTCGGCACGGGTGTGCTCGATCTGATAGGCGTGTCCGTGATGGAAAGGGTTATATTCCGCAACAATACCGGCAATTTTCATAGATGCGCACTCCTTTTCCTGGCTTTTGGTGAAAAATGCAAAAATGACTTGAAAAACGGAAAGAACCGTACTATAATAATATGTATATTTGCAGTATAACGCATTTGTGCGAAAAATGCAAGAACAGGAAAGGACGAAGAGGATTATGAAGATTTTGGTCATCAACGCAGGCAGCTCGTCGCTGAAGTATCAGCTGATTGATATGGACGGTGAAAAGTGCCTGGCAAAAGGTAACTGCGAACGCATTGGTCTGGATAACGGTTTGTTCTCTTACGAGACGGCAGACGGCTATGAAATTGATAAAGAAGTGTACGATATGCCCAACCACACGGTCGCGTTCGGCCGCGTGAAGGCAGCACTGACCGAGGGTGAGGGCAAGGTTCTCAACGATATGTCCGAAGTGTCCGCCATCGGTCACCGTATCGTGCAGGGCGGCGCGGTGTTCAGCGAATCCGTGCTGGTGACTCCCGAGGTCATCGACGAGATCGAAAAGCTCTCGCCGCTGGCTCCTCTGCATAACCCCGCTCATGTGCAGGGCATCCGCGCCGCTGTGGCGGCATTCGGCGATGCCGTGCCGCAGGTCGTGGTGTTTGATACCTCGTTCCATTCCACGATGCCCGAAAAGGCGTATATGTTCGGCCTGCCTTATGAATACTATGAGAAATATGCCATCCGCCGTTACGGCTTCCACGGCACTTCGCATCGCTATGTGACCGCGCGTTGCTGTGAGCTTCTCGGCAAGACCGAAGGCACCCGCATCATCACCTGCCACATCGGCAACGGCTCGTCTCTGGCGGCTGTCAAGGACGGCAAGGTCATCGATACCACAATGGGTCTGACCCCGCTGGACGGCTTCCTGATGGGTTCG
>JAZRTC010000127.1:0-2429 GCA_045651865.1 Acutalibacteraceae bacterium | reverse complement strand
CGTCCGAACCGATTGCGGTTCGGACGCTTTTTTATATTGCTTCTTTCTCCATCACATACTGTATGATCGCGGCGTTGACATCGACGCCCGTCACCGCGCACAGTTCCTTGGTCTGAGCAGAGGAATTGACCTCACACACAAGCGGTGAGCCATCCGCATCGGTCAGCAGATCCACCCCCGCGATGCCGCAACCGAGGATCTCACAGCAACGAAGCGCCAGTGCTTCTTCTTCGGGTGTCGGGGTATACGATGTGCCACTGCCGCCCGCGCCGACATTGGCGCGGAAGTCGTCATCGTTCTTGCGGATCATCGCGGCGACCACTTTGCCGCCGACCACATACAGCCGCTTGTCCGTGCCGCTTGACGCAGCAACAAAGCGCTGTAACACAAACGGACGCGCCGCCATTTGAGCGGCAAGAGCGCGAAGCTGAGCCGCATCGTGCGCCAGATACACCTGTCCACCGAGTGAGCCGAAACATTCTTTCACTACAAGCGGATAGCCGAGTGCGGTTTCCGCCGCACACAAAAACGCTTCGCCTGCTTCATCGTACTGAATGTAGGTCATCGGCGCGACCCAGGTCTCAATCATGGGAACACCGTGACCGCAAAGAGCGAGCTGTGTTGCCGCCTTATCGTCACACACCGCGACTGCATCGGCGGAATTATACAACCGCATACCCGCCGCCTCCATCGCACAGGCAAGGCGCACATCCTTATCCCAAAACAGTGCAAACGGTGCTCGTTCACCGACCACCGCCGCCACATCGGTCAGATGCGCATACAAAGCCGTATTCGCCACGGGAGTCAGCGTCATATTCTGTTTCGCGGCGGCATCGACAAGGGCTTGTACCGCCTGCGGCGGTGCATCCTTGTTCCAGAAGCCGTTGTAGATGATCAGACCGTTCATAGTGTACCTCTTTTGCATATACACCCCGCCTTATCTACATATAAGGCGGGGTGTATATATATCTTTATTTCTTCGTCAATGTAAAGCTCGTGGCTTCAAAATCCCACAGATGCTTCAGCGCGACACCGGCATACATCAGCTCGTCGCCGCCGAAGTCGGCATCCAACTCGTCAATGTGGTACACCGCGTCGGGATCAAGGCCCTTGAACTTGAGCACCTTGATCGGATCGGCGGGCAGGTTGAGCTGGCGGACATACACCGCAAATGCCTTGCTCTTGTCGGGAAGCACAAACATCCACGCACAGGCATTGGTGTTGAACGGATTGACAAGGCGGTAGAAATCGCCCTTCAGCACCATATCGCTGACCTCGCGATAGCGGTCGGTCTGCGTCTTGATCTGCGCACGCTCCTCGTCAGTCAGGTGAAGCGGGTTGAGCTCATAACCGAACGATGCACTCATCGCCACAAGCGCACGGGTGTTGTACGGCGTGACGCGGTTCATCTGATGGTTCGGCGACGCGGACAGGTGCGCGGTCATCGCCTGCGGCGGGTAGCACATCGAGGTGCCGTACTGGATCTTCAGGCGCTCGATCGCATCCGAGTCATCGGAGGTCCAGATCTGCGGCTGATAGTACAGAATACCCGCATCAAAGCGACCGCCGCCGCCCGAGCAACCCTCAAACACCACATCGGGGAATTCCTTGACAAGGTAATCCATAAAGCGGTAGAGGTTCAACACAAAGCGGTGGAAGATCTCGCCCTGCTGGTCGGCAGGGAACGCCGTCGAATACACCTCGGTGAAGTGGCGGTTCATATCCCACTTGACATAGGAGATGGGGTTGTTGCGAAGCACATCGCCGACCGTCTTACACAAATATTCGAGCACTTCCTCACGCGAGAGGTCGAGGATGAGCTGCTGACGACCGCGGCAGAAGGGTCTGCCATCGCCCTTGAGCGCCCAATCGGGATGCGCGCGATAGAGTTCACTGTCCTCGGAGATCATCTCGGGCTCAAACCACAGGCCGAAGGTCATGCCCTGCTCCTCACACTTTTCGATCAGCGGGGTCAGACCGTTGGGGAGCTTGCCCGTGTGGACAAACCAGTCACCCAGCGAGCTGTTGTCGGTGTCACGATGACCGAACCAGCCGTCATCCAATACGAAGGTGTCGATACCGAGACCCTTACAGCTCTCAATGATGCCGAGCAGCTTCTCTTCGTCAAAATCAAAGTAGGTCGCTTCCCAGTTGTTTACCAGGATCGGACGCGCCCTATCCCTCCACGCTCCGCGGCACACGCGGCTGCGCAGGGTTTCATGGAAGATCCGGGACATGCCGTTCAGGCCTGCATCCGAATAAACCAGCAGCATCTCCGGCGTCTGGAATTGTTCTCCAGCATCCAGATGCCAGATACATTCATTCAGCCCGCCCACAATACGGGTATAGCCGTATTCATTTTCATCCGCAAGCATGCGGTGGCTTCCGCTGTAAACCAGGCTCATGGCATAGCAGTTTCCGCTGTGTTC
>JAZRTC010000126.1:0-12112 GCA_045651865.1 Acutalibacteraceae bacterium | reverse complement strand
AGGGTACACCTGTTCCCATACCGAACACAGTAGTTAAGCTCACTTGCGCCGACAATACTTGGCTGGCAACGGCCCGGGAAGATAGGAAGACGCCAACACACAAAAAACTCCTTGTCATTTTGACAAGGAGTTTTTTTGTTGTGAAGTAATGTAGGAATGTAGAGGTGTGCGGGTTGTCCTGCGACGCAAGTGATTTTAATGTAATAACATGGTTTCTGTTTGGAATCTTTTTGTGTTGCTTGATTTTTCACGCCTTATATGATATAATCAACAAGATGCGACGAGTGTTCGCGCAAAAGAATTTTACGGCAAAGGAGCCTGTAAACGATGAAAAAGATCGGTTTTATTGACAATTATCTTGACGAATGGCATGCTAATAATTATCCCGCAAAGATTCATGAGCTTTCGGGCGGCGAGATGGTTGTCAGCTATGCATATGCTCGCCAAGATGCACCCAACGGTATGACAACAGATGAATGGTGCGAAAAGAACAATGTTGAACGAGTGGACTCCATTGAAGAGCTCGTGGAGAAGAGTGACTATGTCATTGTGCTGTCTCCTGATCATCCGGAGCATCATGAGGAGCTTTGTAAGATCCCGTTGTCTTCCGGCAAGCGTTGCTATGTTGATAAGACTTTTGCAGTAGATACCGCTACGGCAAAGCGTATTTTTGCAGTGGCGAATGAGCATAATACGCCCGTGTTTTCTTCATCGGCACTTCGTTTTGCCGATGAAGTGATGGCGATGAATGTTCCTGCTGACGAAATTGATCATATGACGGTGATTTCCAACGGCCCGACGGAGATCTATCTGATCCACATGATTGAGCCGATGGTGAAGATGATGGGTGCCAATGCTGAGCGTATTATGTTTATCGGTACAGAACATTCTCCGTCGTGGGTGGTGGAGTTTGAAGGCGGCCGTAAGGTGAATATGACGCTGTACCACAATGCTCATTCGTGGTATTTCCGTATTCACAAAAAGGATGGCGAGGTGCTGGTGATTCCCGAAGTCTGGAATTTCTTTGACAATTTCCTCGCAGAACTTGTGGATTTCTTTAAAACCGGCGATGTTAAGGTTCACCAATCGCAGACGGTGGCTGTTATTGAAATCCGCTCGAAGGCACTTGAAGCTATGAAAGAGCCGGGAACCTGGTTTAAAATTGAGTGTTAATTGATTAAAAGGAGGAGATACGGTGGATAAGCATCGCGTTGCGGTGGATTTTCAATTTTCAAACGGTGCCTTTACTCCGTTGACCTCCACAGAGCCTTTACAGCTATACCGCATTGCTGAGTGTGAGTTAGCATGCAAAGCCAAGACATCGTTTGTTGTACCGCAAGGAATGAAGTTTCTTATTGTATGCACTCACGGGAGCGGAGAGTTTTCATCGGCAACTACGACGGCTTTGATGAAAACGGATTCTATGATTGTCTGTGATACCGGTGCATACGAATTGTGTGGCTGCGCCGAACAGATGAATTCTGAGTTTTTGTGTTTGTATTTTGATGTCTGGTCTCTGCAAACGGCATATACATCCTTGGAGTTTACGGCATTATCACAGTATTTCTGTACACTTGAAGGTGCTCAGGTATCGGAGAATGCCGCAGAGGTTCGTCGTTGCTTTCAAGATCTTCTGTCTGAGCTCAGTCTTCCTCAACCAACGATGTTATTGGCAAAGGGATATTTTTATCAGATTATGATAGAAGCATACCGTCAGTTAATCCGACATTCATCGTGTCGGGAGTCACATGGTGTGGAAATGAACGCTGTCGGTCAAACTGTTTATGCGATTGTGCGTTATATTGAGGATAATTTGTTTTCAATCAATAATCTGATGGATATGGCAAAGGAACTTGGATATAGCTATAATTATCTTTCTCATCTTTTTCGCCGAAAAACCGGAATGACGATTCAGGCATATGTTACACAAAAAAAAATAGAACAGAGCACCAGATTGCTTTCGGATGAACAGTATTCCATTACGGAGATTGCCGCGATGTTGAACTATGACTGTATTCAGTCGTTTAGCAAGGCATTTCGCCGTGCAATGGGTGTGTCTCCGACTGAATATCGTGCCCAAATCAACTCCTGATTAAAAAGCCGTTGCAATTTGCAATGGCTTTTTTAATTTGCAATATTATTGTCAAAAAAAGAAGATGTATACCTTGCATTTTGCAAGGAAATCGTTTATACTTAATTTATATGTAGGATTATATATTTTTTGTGGAGGGATGCCGTGTGGAATTTTCAATTAAACTGATTTTGCAGGAATGGGTGAAACGGCTCTGGATCATTATTTTATGCGCCGTGATCGGATTGTTGGGGATGTATTTTTATACCAAACATACTACCGTACCTGTATATACGGCCAAGATGAAGGTTTCAACGCTGTCGAATTTCGGCAGTAATGAGCAGATGTCTACAGCAGGAAACTATTTGAATATGCTCACGCTTTCTCAGCGCCGTGTGGCGACCTATCTTGAACTGATGAAAACCTCGTCGTTTTACGAACAGGTTGCACAAACCAGCGGAACGGGGTATACGGCAGGTGCTGTGGGCAGTATGCTCACCTTCTCGGAAGTTGAAGACATGGGTTTCTTTTATGTGACGATTACCGGTACCGATCCGGAGGCGATCAAGCTGATTGCTGATGCGGTTGGACAGGAAATGTACCCCTTCATTTCGTCACTGTTACCCGACACAGCGGTATCGGTTGTGGAACCTCCGCGTAAACCCACCGCACCGATCAACGATGTTGCCAAAACCAGTGCGGTTAAAGGCGCTTTGATTGCTGCGGTTCTGGTGATGGCACTTATTGCAGCAATTACTTTTTTTGATAGTCACATCAAAGACGAAGAAACACTTGCCAGCCGTTATGATATTCCGATTCTTGGTGTGATCCCCGATTTTACAACTGTGGCAAATGCCAGAAACAAATAAGGAGGAAGATGTATGGCACGCTCTCGTTTTGGAAAAAACAGCAAGGCGGAAAATGAAGAACTCAGTCAGCGCACAGCTCTTTCTCAAACCGATAAAATGGATGAAACGCTTAAGTTTCGTGTGGTTGAATCGTATAAAGCACTTCGCGCCAATATTATGTTTTCTATTATTCACGGTGGGTGTAAATGCTTTGTGATTTCCAGCTCGTTGCCCGGCGAAGGAAAATCCACGATCTCTGTGAATACGGCGATCGCGCTTTCACAGACTGATGCAAAAGTATTGCTGATCGATACCGATCTTCGCCGTCCGAAGGTCAACCGCTTTTTAGGGTTGACAGGCACACCCGGACTCAGCAACTACCTTATCGGTATGAATTCACTTGAAGAGGTGTTGCATAGCACCAATTATCCGAATCTGACGGTCATGTGCTCGGGATCCAGAGTTCCCAATCCTTCGGAATTGCTTGCAAGTGACAATATGGAGGAACTGTTAAAGCTTTTGAGAACGCAATATGACTATATCGTGCTGGATTCGGCACCGCTCAATGTTGTGTCGGATACCTATCCGTTGATCAAGAAAACGGACGGCGTGTTGCTTGTTGTATACCAGAACCGTTCGGATTATAAAGAACTGGATAAAACAATCAAAAGTCTTGATGTTATGGGCGGCAAGATTCTCGGTCTTGTGTTCAACGGTGCGAAATCGAAGCGCAAGAGATCGTATTATTCGGATGGCAAATACGGCTACGGTTATGGCCCGAGTACGACAAAAAAATGACATAAAGGGAGTGGATGATGATGAAGATTGATTTTCATACTCACATCCTTCCTGGGATCGATGATGGAGCACGATCGCCGGATATGGCGAAAACGATGCTTGATAAATTACATTCTCAGGGTGTTGACACGGTTGTACTGACCCCTCATTACTACTCCCATCATAAACCGATCGAAGATTTTGTGGCACAGCAACGGGAGGCATATCATCTTCTGCGTTCGGAGGTGATTTCGAATTCACCAAGGTTGATATTAGGGGCAGAGGTTTATTTTTCGGATTATCTGTTTAACAACAACGATTTGTCTATGCTGTGCATTGAAAATACCCGAACGATGCTTGTCGAGCTTCCTTATAATAAAACGATCGACAATCGGATGTTGGATAAGATTGATCGCTTGATCGGAGATTATGATATCACGCCCGTTATTGCGCATGTTGAACGATATTCGTTTTTGATGCGCAACCCGCATTTGATGGAATCCTTGCAGGATATGGGATGTGTTTTACAGATCAATCTTCCTTCCTTAACTGTATTCGGAAAGCGTCGCCTGGCATCCTTTGTGAAAAATGGATATATCGGTGCCGTCGGCACGGATGCACATAACCTTACCTCACGACCTGCTGCGTATAAAGAAGGATATAATTTTTTGGAAAAAACCTTATCCCCGCGAGTGTTAAGACAGCTTCAACAGTCGATGGTATCCTTGTTAAATATAAAAGATAATACTTGAGGAGAAAAAGATAATGAAAAAGTTCGTTCAGAATTTTAATAAATATCGCCGTTTTGTCTTTCTGATTGCCGATATAGGCTGTATGATTGCATCAAGCGTGTTGGTATGGGTATTGTTTGAATTGTTGCAATCCATTGTGAACGATATCACTATCAAAGAGTTGTGCCTGAACACACTGTTTTATGTGGTGTACTCCGTTGCGGCATTGTTCATGGCAGGTGCTTATAAGCCTGTCTGGCGTTATGCAACAATGCGCGATCTTGTCAGCTGCTTTGGTGGCGTGGTCATCGGTGCGTTTTTCTCCTATATTACGATGATCGGCTTTAGCTATCTGGGTGTGTTTGAGAAGCGGTTTTCGCTTTTATATTCTGTGGTTAACCTGATGTTTTCTTTGCTCCTGATCCTCTCGATGCGTATTATGTATAAAACGCTTCGCGACTATGCGCAGTCCAAATTGGATCGGGATGCCAACTCTCATAAAAGCCGTACGATGATTGTCGGTGCGGGCGCAACCTGCCGCGTATTGCTGACCGAAATGCAGGTCGGTGACAGCCTGTATTATCCGGTTGTTGCGGTTGACGATGATCCTGCCAAGATCGGCAGAATGATCAAAGATATCAAAATTGAGGGTCCTATTTCCAATATTCCCGATATCTGCAAAGACCATAACATCGAAACGATCATTGTAGCGATCCCGTCCTGCACAGAAGAGGAGCGCCACACGATCATTGAGCATTGCTCCAAAACCAATTGCAAGATCCGCGTTCTGCCGTATCTGCATAATCTGGTAGCGGGCGATATCCTCGAGCAGGCCAAACCGCTCAAAATCGAGGAGCTTCTTTGCCGTGAACCGATTTCGTTTAATGCTGAGGAGATCACCTCGTTTGTTCGCGACAAAGTGTGTATGGTAACGGGCGGCGGCGGTTCGATCGGCTCGGAGCTTTGCCGTCAAATTGCCTCGCATTCCCCCAAGCGTCTTGTGATTGTTGATATCTACGAAAACAACGCGTATGAGATTCAGCAGGAGCTTGTCCGTACATATGGCAATTCGCTGGCTCTGGATGTGCATATTGCATCAGTTCGTGATTATGCGAAAATGACGCGTTTGTTTGAGGAATTCCGTCCTCAGCTCGTGTTTCATGCGGCGGCGCATAAACATGTACCGCTGATGGAGACGGCGCCTGAGGAGGCGGTTAAAAATAATGTCATCGGCACATTTAATATGGCAACGCTGGCGGAGTTCTATGCGTGTGAAAAATTTGTGCTGATTTCCACAGACAAGGCTGTTAACCCGACCAATGTGATGGGCGCTACGAAACGATGCTGTGAAATGATCGTGCAATGTATGGCACAGCAGAGCAGCAAGACGGAGTTTGTGGCAGTGCGTTTCGGCAATGTTCTTGGTTCCAACGGCTCGGTTATTCCGCTGTTCCGCCGTCAGATTGAGGCAGGCGGCCCCATTACGGTTACTCACCCGGATATCATCCGTTACTTTATGACCATTCCCGAGGCTGTGTCTCTTGTGCTGCAAGCAGGCTCGATGGCAAAAGGTGGCGAGATCTTTGTGCTGGATATGGGCAAGCCTGTTAAGATTACGACGCTTGCTGAAAACCTCATCCGCCTTTACGGCTATCGTCCGGGTGTGGATATCAAAATTGAGTTTACGGGTCTTCGTCCCGGCGAAAAGCTGTTTGAAGAATTGCTGATGAATGAGGAAGGTCTGAAACCCACGCACAGCGAAAAAATCTTCATCGGCAGCCAGATTGCTGTGGATGCAGATAAGTTCTTTGTGGAGCTTTCCGAAATGAAAGAGCACGCTCTCAATAACGATACCGCTAAGGTGGTAGAGGATCTGATCCACATTGTCCCGACCTTCAACCACAAACCCAAGCCTTGATTTGATCTTAGGAGAGATTTCTATGTCTTTACCGATATCTCAATCGCTCGCCGCTCACGAAGCGGCGAGCGTTCCTTATTACAGCTTTCCGAGTTTTGAACAGATCCCGTTTGTCCGTCACGGTTTTTCGACCCGTCTCGGAGGTGTCAGTGAGGGAATCTATGCGTCTATGAACCTCAGCTTCACAAGAGGCGATACACAAGAAGCGGTGCTTGAAAATTTCAGACGGTTTTGCACTGCTATTGGTACCGATGCAAACGATGTTGTGATTTCTGCACAGGAGCATCACACTGTCGTTCTTCCCGTCACAAAAGCCGATTGCGGTCGCGGTATCACACGCGAGCGCGGTTATACCGATGTGGACGGATTGATGACAAATGAAGCAGGGGTTGTGCTGTGTACACAGTACGCCGATTGTGTGCCGCTTTTCTTTGTGGATCCCGTTCGCCGTGTGGTGGCGACCTCCCATTCGGGATGGAAAGGCACCGTCGCACAGATCGGTGCTGTGACTGTCAGACGGATGACGGAGGTCTACGGTTGCGATCCCAAAGATATCCTTTGCGGAATTGCACCGTCCATCGGTCCTTGCTGTTTTGAGGTTGATACACCCGTGTATGACGAGTTTGCTAAACTGCCGTTTGCGGATGAGGAAATCCTGCATAACGATGGCAACGGCAAATATCACATCAATCTGTGGGAAGTCAACCGCCGTATTCTGTTGTCGGCAGGGGTATTGCCCGAGCATATCACGGTGACGGATCTTTGTACGAAATGTCATGCCGATGTGTTTTGGTCACACCGTGTCACGGGTGGTGAACGCGGCAGTCTGGCGGCGTTTATTAGCCTGACGGAGGATTGATATGAAATCGGTTGTATTGTTTGATCTGGATGGTACAGTGCTGGATTCCAAGCCCGGTATATTCCGTTCGGCGGCGTATGCGATGGATAAGTTGTCTATGCCGATGCCGTCGGAGCAAGATATGATGGCGTTTTTGGGGCCTCCGTTGACGGATGGCTTTGCTCAGGTCTGCCGTGTACCTGCGGAGCAGGTGACGGAAGCTGTGCGCCTGTACCGCGAGTATTACAACGGCGGCGGAAAGTTTGAGGCATCGATCTATAACGGTGTTGCGGAACTGTTAAAATTGCTCCGTGAGGCAGGGAAGCGGTGTTTTATCACAACCTCCAAGCCGCATTTGTTTGCCCGTCAGATTCTGGAGCATTTTGGCATAGCAGAGCTGTTTGACGGTATCTACGGAGCCGAGATGGATGGTACCCGCGGCAAAAAATCCGAGGTTGTGGCATACTGTCTGGAACAAAACGGGATATCGGCACAAGACGCCGTGCTGATCGGCGATCGCCATTTTGATGTCAACGGCGCGAAAGTGCTGTGCATCCCTTGTATCGGCGTTCTTTACGGCTACGGCACAAAGGAGGAACTGGAAACCGCGGGAGCAGTGGCTCTTGCGGACTGTCCGAGCGAGGTTTTAAAAATTGTGCTGACCATGTGAATCGTGAGGCTGCAGGGCAGCCTTGCGATTTCTTTTTGAAAAAAACGCAAATATCTCTTGACAAACGGACAACCTTTGTATATAATATCTAAGCGCGGTAAAAAACCGACACGATCCATTAGCTCAGCTGGCAGAGCACCTGACTTTTAATCAGGGTGTCCGGAGTTCGAATCTCCGATGGATCACCAAAAAACGCCTTTGTCGAAAGACAAAGGCGTTTTTCTTCTTTTATTTCTTCGTACGGAAAACAGCAGGGTATTTCAGTTTGATAATATTCTCTTCAATACAGGAGTTTATGTGATTTTGCGGATGATCAATAGAAGCAAGAAGTGTTTGCAGTCTTTCGATTGATTGTTCAAATGCATTTGGGAGTGAGAAGGACTTTTCCTGTTCATAAAGCGGCAGTGTGTGGGCAATTTTTAAAAAATGCTGTGCACCTTGAAAATCACCGCGTTTCAGATATTCATAGAAGGCGTATTCTGTTCCGTCGTATCCCGGGTAGTATCGTCCGTCTTTTAAATCCTGCAAATATGTTTCTTCGTTTTCGTAGCGTTTAAACCAAGGCATCGCAAAGGCTTCAAGCGCGTCAGCCATATTTTGAAAGCTCACGGTAGCAACTGATAAGTTTTGATGATCCCACCAAAAATCACCTTTGCCCATCAGCCGACCGATGCGATCGCCAAAACCGATGAGCAGAAAATTCATCGGTACGTACAGCGGGATAAGCGCAATATCCATTGTGCAGGTTTTGCAACCGTGGGGCATACGCTGGATACCGACGTATTCCACCAATCCGATGGGATTGAGCCGTACATACGCGGCGGTTTTATATTTTGAAAAACCTCGGGACTTCATATAGGTGTCTAAAATGGTTTTTTTACAAAATTTGAATGCGTTGTCCGCTTCCTTTGAATCCATTTGTGTCATTTCGTAGTCTGTTTTAAACGGGCTACCGCTTCCTTGCGGCTGAAAGGACTCTGTTTTTGTTGTTTGTAAAAACGCATAGTCGTTCATAATGCACTCTCCGTTGCGGTTGTTATGTATATGTATTATAGCGCCCTTTATGAAAAATTACAAGTACACTTGCGTTGTGCGAAAGCTGTCTTTTTTCTTTGGTTGCATATTTGAACGGTATCGTGTATAGTAAAGATACCGTATTAGTTCAACAGGAGGATAAGGCTATGGATTCACGTGTGGGAAAAACCGTTCTGACGATTCTTTCACTTGTGTTGATCGTTATGCTGTTTTTTGATGCGTTCGGATTTATTCCCGACGATTATCAGATGATGTATCGCATCACCGAGGGGACACTGCTTGTTCCTCTGGTTGTTTTTGCGATTTTGTTCAATCGCTGTCCGCATTGCGATACCTTTATATGGCCTCGCCGCACGCTATGGGGAACTTGGAAGTGGGGCGAATGTTGCCCGCATTGCGGCGGCTATCTGCTGGATGAATGTAACGAGTGGTACTATGCGTATGATAAGCTCGATTATATGCGCGGTAATATGCAGGTGTTCGAGTACCGTGGAGAGACGATGCTGGTGGTAACCTATTCTGACGGTATGCTGATCCACGTCGGTTATGATGAGCAGGAACATGAATTTATCATCACCGTTCTGGAGAACGACAGCGATGAAGCAAAAGACTCACCGCTTTCTGTTCAGCGTGTGTTCGGTGAAACCAATTTACTGAAAATTCTCCAGCAAACCGTTCACGATTTTCGGGATCTGCGAATAGGGTAAACGATAAAGGCTGTCACATTTGTGACAGCCTTTATCGTTTACTTGCTATAATCAATGTATAAGGTGTGATAAAACGATACTGTTTGGTCATGGAATTGCTCGCGGGACACGGTGATGAGGTAGGTGGTTTGTGTGAAACTCCAAAGTTCGTAGTGATTGGGATAGACGGTCTGTTCCACGCCTACAACAATTTCGTTGTCATTGATAGAATAATACGTAACGTTGGGAACGTTCATATTGAGTCGATCGTCAAAACTGAAACCAACGATCAACACATTATTCTCAAAAAATGTCTCGTCGTACGCCGCAAAATCCTCTGCAACAAATTCTCTGTACAGATAGCAAGGATTTCCGTTACCATCCGTTATAGGGTCGCCGTTTTCATCAAGCCAAAGCACTTCGTGCGCAGCGATGAATTCGGCGATATCTTCTGTATCCTGCATAACGATGGTGTCGTGGTAGTTGTAGGCATCGGTTATGCCGCTTTCGCTGTCCAGATAATATCCGTGCGGATGATCGGTGTAATGACAAATGGCTTGAATATTCGTCGGTTCAACGTCCAGTTTTGTCTGCTCGATCAGCGAACTGTCAACGACAACGGCTTTGTTTTGCGTGAATGATTTTTCGACGACGATCAAAGCGAAAGCGCTTCGTTGCAAGGTGTAGCATTTGGGATCGCAAAGGGTCTTGCGTGAGATGTATACGGTCTCGGCATCAACTTGTACAAAATCAATAACGGTATCGTCTCCTGTGATCGGAACGACGATGAGTGCGTTTGTTTTGAAAAACGTATCGTCGTAGTCGCGGCGTTCGTAAAATCGATTGGCATCCACCGAGGAATCGGACATGATAAACTTGGTCCACTCCTCTTCACTTGTCAGAATCAGAGGGAAGTTGCCATCTCCGACGAAAACGTTGCCTTGTGCGACTTCAATATAATCAACTTCGTACGGAATCACCAAGGGTTCGGGATAAGGTGAGACCGTATCGTCGTTGCTTCCCAAAATATCGTGCAGAGATTCGCGTGCATCTACGGTGTTCATTTCACCGTCTCGGTTGAAATCGCCCGCTTGCCAATAGCCGATCCCGCTGTACGTACAGTATTTCAGAATCGTGCGCACGTCGGAGGTGTTGCGTTCGCCGCTCAGGTCGGCATCACCGTAAGGAAGCGAAGAAAGTTCTTTCAGGGCGATCCCGTTTTGCTCGGCATAAGCGGATACGACGGCATTTGCGTTCGAATAGACGGTAAAATCGGGATCCACGCCGCTGATTCCGGGTATAAGATCCGGTTCATTCGGATCGCTATAAATGGAATATCCGAAAGATTGCTCGCCGATTGCGGTGACCGAGGAGGGAACTACCAGCTTTTTCAGGTTTGTACACCAGAAGAAGGCGTTGTCTTCAATGGTCTGTAAGGATGACGGCAAGAAGATCGTTCTGACACCGCTTTCTTGGAAAGCAGATTGTTCAATGACGGTAACGGTGTCGGGAAGGATCACAGTGTATGCGTAAAACGCCCGTAAAAAAGCGCAATGTCCGATGGTGCTTACGGTATAGCCGTCAATTTGCGAGGGGACGTACACGTCTGTATACGCTTCGTCAAAGGTCTTGAGATAGTCCGTGATGCGTGCCGTGCCGTCTTCGAGGATGTCGTATTCGAAGAATGCGTCGGTTGCAGCGGATGGTTGTTCCTGTGCCGAGGTTGGTAGACAAAGCGACAAAAGCATTGCCAAAGCGAGTAAAACAGATAAACGTTTCTTCATAAATGTTGCCTCCTTTATAATTGCTTTCACCCATTATACATCAACAAACGTATAAAATCCTTATGATTTCTTAAAATATTTTCTATAAAACTCCGCTTTGACAAATCGGGCGGGGTGTGCTATACTATCCCGCGTGAGAGGGTTGGACAGTCGCGCATCCTTTTGGGTGTGAGGAAAGTCCGAGCTTCACAGGGCGGGATAACGGCTAACGGCCGCCGGGGGTGACCCTAGGGAAAGTGCAACAGAGATATACCGCCGTGTCTTTGACGCGGTAAGGGTGGAAAGGCGAGGTAAGAGCTCACCGGCACGCAGGAGACTGCGTGGCCCTGCAAACCCTATCCGAAGCAACGCCGACCGAAGCGATACATTGGCCCGATGTGCTTCAACAGCGCGGCTTGAGCCGTGTGGTAACACACGGTCGAGATAGATGATTGTCCACGACAGAACTCGGCTTACAGATCCTCTCATACCAAAAAGAAACGCCTCTGCTCATTTGAGCAGGGGCGTTTTGCTGTTTAAATATGGCACGCTTCGATCTCGTCATGATCCATGATTTTGCCGACGATCGGCTCGGGATCAACACCTTGTCGTTTATAGTAGTCTGCAATGGCGGCGCGGATGGATTGCTCGGCAAGCACCGAGCAGTGGATCTTGTGCGCGGGCAGACCGCCGAGCGCCTCAACAACCGCTTTATTGGAAAGCTCAAGCGCTTCTTCGATTGTTTTGCCCATGATCATCTCGGTCGCGATGGAGC
>JAZRTC010000125.1:0-5184 GCA_045651865.1 Acutalibacteraceae bacterium | reverse complement strand
AAGGTCGGAACCCTTCTTCACGCAGATTGCATAGTCCTCGATCGCGTACTCGTTGTCGCCTTCGAGAATGTGGATGCCCTCGTTCGCCGCCACAAAGGACTTCGCAGGCTCGTTGTCGATGATAACGCAGTCAACTTTGCCGGTCTTCAGAGCGGAAACCGCTTCAGCGCCGGTCTTGAAACGCACAACGCGATCGGTCTTGACAGACTCATCTTCGTTGAGGTCGTTGAAGCCCCAACCATCAACAGCACTGGAGGAATAGATATCACCGGTGGTGTTTTCCTGCACGCCGACTTTGATGTCGGGGTTCTTCAGAGCAGTGGGGTTGCCCTCTTCATCAAACACAAACAGCGAGTCAAGGCTCGTGATTTCCGAACCGTCGTTGACAATGATGACCTGAATACCGGTTGCATAGGTATCCGAGAAATCCATCGTCTTTTTGCGGTCCTCGGTCACGGTGATGCCCGCAAGACCCATATCGTATTTGCCTTCCGCAACGCCCGTCAGAACAGCGCCGAAATCAACATCTTCGATCACAAGCTCCATGCCGAGCTTCTGTGCAATCGCCTCAGCGATCTCTGCATCGATACCGACGATCTTGTCGCCCTCTTTGAACTCATAGGGAGGGAACGCCGCGTTGGTTGCCATCACAAGCGTGTTATCCTCTTTCGCGCCGCAGCCGGCAAACGCGGTCATGCAGGTCAGCATCAGGACAACGGTCATCACAATGGAAAGCCATTTTTTCATAAGAATCAAACTCCTTTTTATCGGTTGTTGTATCAACCGCAAAATAACACTACCAGTATACTGCAAGTTTATGCAAAAATCAAGCGGTTTTTTTGCAATTCAGCGAATGAATATACAATCTCATCCGCTCCCGCCGCTTTCAGTTCGTCTTCTCCGCGAAAGCCGTAAGCACACCCGATACAAGGCATCCCTGCCGCGCGGGCGGTTTGTACATCGACATCGGAATCGCCGACAAACACGCAGTCTGTTACCGAAACATCGAGCGCTTTCGCAGCAAGATATACGACTTCAGGATTCGGCTTGCGGGCATATAGCGGTTGCGATCCGAAAATTGCATCAAAACGGTCGCCAAACAGATGCTTTGTGAGCTTTACCGCTTGCTCGTGCGGCTTGTTCGTAACAACCGCCAAGCGAACACCTTGTGATATCAGCCAATCAAGTGTTTCAGGAACGCCGTCATACGGCGGTGTATCCTCAAGACAACGGCGGTCATATTCCGTCACAAAACGGGACAGGAGCATATCGTCATAGCTCTCGCCTGCCGCGCATTCTATCAGCACTTTTGCGCCGTTGCCGACAAAGCGTCGGTATGCACTCATCGGATGAGTCGGCAGTCCTGCCTCGGCAAGAACATCGTTTACAACATTACCGATCGCTTCCAAGGTGTCGGCAAGTGTGCCGTCAAGATCGAATAAAATCGCCTTCACCATATCTTAAAACACCCTCACACTGTACGAGAAGGAACGCGTCTCACCCGGCTGTGCGATGACCACATGGTTTTTGTGCTCAAACACATCATCTTCACTATCACGGGTTGCACCGCCCTGCCACGGCTCAAAGCAGACAAACGGCTGATCATCCACCATCGTCCACACCGCAAACACAGGGAATCCCGAAATATCCATCTCAATACCGCGCCCGCTCTTCGCTGACACCAGCTTGACGGATTTGGATTTCAGGTTTTCAAACACCAGCGCATCACCGCGGAACAACACATGGTTAAGACGGAAGCTCTTTTCGTCGGTGAGCAGACGATTGTAGGTCGCATCCGCGATCAGGCAGGTATTCATATCGATCAGCGGGCAATCCACTGTCTCATTCTGCTCAAACTCCACCAGATAATCGGTGTAAGCCTCGCCCTCGACAAGAGGCACATGGAACGCAGGATGACCGCCGACACAATACGGCATCGCATAGTCACCCGTATTTTTCACAGTGTAAGTCGTGCGCACTGCCGAGCCCTCCAGCGCATGCGTAACAAAAAACTCGAAATGATAGGGATATTGCGCGAAGGTTTCGTCGTTGTCGGTATAACGGTATGTCACCGATGTTTCAGTTTCCTCAACTGTCTCAAACGGTGCGGTGCGGCAAAAGCCGTGCTTGGGCAGGTGAATATCACCCGCCGCCGAAGTTGCCTGATTGTTGCGCAAGGCACCGATGCAAGGAAACAGCGTCGGCGAATGCTTGTTCCAATAAGGTGCATGACCATCCCACAGATAGCTCATGCCGTCTGCCGACACAATGCTGTGCAGTTCGGCACCCGTATCACAGGCAGTTACAGTCAGAAACTCATTTTTTAAAGTAGTCATCATAACGGCGCTTCTCCTTTTTCTTCTTTTGTTGTTTGCGGAACTTCAGGAATCGCTCTCCCCATTGTCTGGCAAAACGGACAAACAGGCAGGTCAAAATAAACAGGGCAATCCAAGCAACCTTACCGCCGTCTCCTACCGCCCACTCTCCGCCGTTTACCAGCGCATATGCCCAGGCAAATGCGGCAACCGTGATGGAGGAACCCTCAATAATGGAGAGGAAGAACAAAATGTTGTTCATCACATTACCGGACTCTTGTTCGGCGATATTGCTTTTCAGTTCGATCATACGGTCAAGGAACTGTTGGTTACGGTAGTAATCCTCCAGCGTTTTATCAATACCGAAGGAGTGGATAACCTCATCCGCTTCGCGCTGGGAATAGGGATATTTAAAAATATCGGAATTCCAAAAGCGCATCGTTTTACCAAATTCGATATAAAGATCTTCGATATTCTGCTGCGACACTTCTTCTTCTTCGTCACTCAGCTCCTGCACAACCTTTTTGTTGGTGCGCAGGATCGCCGTGTTCTGGAACAGCACGATTTCCACCACAAATATGACCGAAGCCGCTGAGTCAAGGCGCTCCAGAATCACATCGGAGTAATATCCATCTGCAAACACAAACGCAATGACCGAGTTGGAAATATAGGATGTGTAATAATCGTAACTGGAATGGTCTTCCAGAAGCTTATCCAGAAGATGCGGACGAATGTGATAGTCGATATGCTTGCTGATGTATGTTTCGCCCGAAAGCAGATACGCCAGTTCATCGCGGTCCTCGGGTTCGTTGGAAAGGCAGACCACACACTTGGGTTCACCGCATTTTTCAAGCTTGAAGCGGTCGCGGATATAGTCCTCGATGGACACATATCCCTCACCCTTACGAGGTGAAATATCCAGATGCCCTGCCGACATCTGATCAATCAGCTGTGTCGGGATATAGCTGTTGTTCATCACCGCCAGCGTTACGATGTACAAACCTGTTTCACGGTGACCCGTGATAAAGAGGTGTACAGGCTCATCGTACAGCGGGATATCGTCGTAATCGTCATCATAACACGCCAGATAGAACGCGCCGTTATCATTCTCGGGGTTGCCGATGTAGAAACGGGACAGCTGATTTCCTTTGAACACATCGCTGTTGGTTTCGTATTCCACATGACGATTGAGCATCTTACAAAGCTGATCACCGAATGCCAGCTTGCTCATATCCTCCGTCGGAACATAGTCAAGTTCTTCCTCATCCTTGGTTATGCGCGTGTTGGCTTGTTCAAGAAATTCAAAACTACCTTTCACGCGAAGTGAGGTCATCGGGATGAAGAAATACAGATCATCTTTATAAGTTTTCTTATAATTCGCAAGAAGAAATCCGTCATGCAGAAGCTCCTGCACCGATTCCTCATCACCGAAGAAAAGATTGTAGCCTTCATCGGTCTTTTTCAGGAACGATGTGCGGATACGCTTCATAAATTTGACGCCGCCAAGCGTCACCGCATAGCCGAAAAGGCTGTCGATGTGACAGCCTTCTTTTGCTTTTTTACGCAAATATGCCAGAAACGCTTTGCTCAGGCGCACAATGGCATTGGTTTTCTGATACTCAGGGCGCACCACGACCGACAGTACCAGCACATGGTTCGCGGTTTCTGTCGACCACGGTGTGAGTTCATCGGGAGTGATATCGTCGTCGCGCATACGGTGATCGCCGCGGTTGACCATTTCGTCATACAGTGCATCCGACACAGGCAGTGCATTGATATAGCCTGCCAGCACATCGCCGTCATACAGCAGAACAAAAGTATCGGCACAGCGCTCATAACGCTTATACATATTGGCGATATCGCCGCACAGCTCCGGTGTATAAACAAGCTGTTCCAGTGCAAAGACATCCTCGATGAATCCATCGGGTGCTGTCAAGCCGGACTTAACGGTCAACATCTTGATCTCCCCTTTATCGGTTTACGACTTCACATTTTTCCAAAGCTTGGAATACAGCGTTTCGGTTTCTTCGCCGAGATAGCAGAATACATCGGCATTTTCAACGACGGATTCATCGGGGAAGATCGCCGCATGAGCACGGATCTCTGTATCCAGTGCATCCAGCACTGCCTGATTGGGAGTGGAATAATAAATATATTCAAAGTTCATTGTCGCGATGTCTTCGCGGCAAAGAAAATCGAGAAATTTCTCCGCATAGGCAACATTTTCAGCATTAGCAGGGATCGCAAACGCATCCAGCCACATACAGGTGCCGTCCGACGGCACAATAAAATCAAGCGATTCGTTGTTTTCCATCGCCAGATATGCCTCGCCGTTGTAAATCACGGCAATATCCGCGTTGCCTGCTTCAAGCTTGACACGCGCCGCTTCATCCAGCAGATATGCCTGCACATCCGCCTTCTGGGCAGCCAGCAGGTCTGCCGCCTTCTGAAGCTCGTCGGCATTTTTGGTATTGGCATCGTAGCCGAGATAAGTCAGCGCCGTAAAGAACGCGTCGCGTTCGCTGTTGGGCATAATGATTTTGCCGGCATAAGAACCGTCAAACAGGCATTTCCAGGACGAAACATCTTCTTTTTTCACGGTTTCAGTATTGTACAGAATGCCAAGCGTGCCCCAGAAATGCGGCACGGTATATTGCAATTCGGGATCAAACGATTTCTTCGCGGCATTGAGCTGTTTTTGTGCAATGTTCTTGAAATTCGGCACATTGTCAAAATTGACAGGCTGTACATAGTTGCCGCCGATCAGCTTTTCGAGCATATAATCCGAAGTGCAGATCAGGTCATACTGGGCTGTACCCGCTGTGAATTTCGCATACATATCCTCAGGTGCCGCGTATTCATCATACAC
>JAZRTC010000124.1:0-22907 GCA_045651865.1 Acutalibacteraceae bacterium | reverse complement strand
GGGCGACCGCGTGTACCTCAACAACCGCGGCAAAGCGGTGATTCTCGCTGTCATCGGCTCGGCCCCCATTTCCGAGGGTGTGTCCATCGCCGCGGCGCACATCGACTCCCCGCGCCTCGATCTCAAACCCAACCCGCTGTATGAGAATCAGCATCTTTGCTATTTTGACACCCACTACTACGGCGGTATCAAGAAATATCAGTGGACCGCGACCCCGCTGGCGATCCACGGCTCGCTTGTCAAGAAAAACGGCGAAGTGGTCAACATCGTCATCGGTGAAGATCCCGCTGATCCCGTGTTCTGCGTGACCGATCTTCTGCCCCACCTTGCGGCGGATCAGATGCAAAAGCCTGCCCGCAAAGTCGTCGAAGGCGAAGCACTCGATGTTCTCATCGGCTCGCGCCCCGTGTGCGACGAGGAAGGCGCGGATATGGTCAAGCTGAACATCCTCAAGCTCCTCAACGAGAAATACGGCATTGTCGAAGCAGACTTCCTCTCGGCGGAGATCGAGATCGTGCCCGCCTTCGGCGCGCGCGATGTCGGTTTCGACCGTAGCATGATCGGCGCCTACGGTCACGACGACCGCGTCTGCTCCTACCCCGCGCTGACCGCGCTGTTTGAGCTGGAAGTGCCGACCTTCACCGCGCTGACCGTGCTTGCCGACAAGGAAGAAACCGGCTCGGACGGCAACACCGGTATGCAGTCGGCGTTCCTGCCCTATTTCATTGAAGATCTCGCCAACACCTTCGGTGAGAAGGGTCACCATGTGCTGTCGAAATCGATGTGCCTGTCGGCGGATGTCAACTGCGCCATCGACCCGCTCTATCCCGAAGTCACCGAGGCGCGCAACGCGGCTCGCCTGAACAACGGCGTGGTGCTGACGAAGTACACCGGCTCGGGCGGCAAGGGCGGCACTTCGGATGCCTCTGCCGAGACGATGGGCAAGTTTCGCCGCATCATGGACGATGCAGGTGTGATCTGGCAGGTCGGCGAGCTGGGTAAGGTCGATGTCGGCGGCGGCGGCACGGTCGCGAAATACATCGCGAACCTCAATGTCGACACGGTCGATCTCGGTGTGCCCGTGCTGTCGATGCACGCTCCGTTTGAAGTGGTCTCGAAGCTCGATGTTTACACCGCGCACAAAGCGTTCAAAGCTCTGCTCGAGAGACAGGATTGATGAATTGAAAAAAGGGACATGCGTGTGCATGTCCCTTTTTTTGTAAAAATCGCAATGAGCGCGCGGATGAAAATGCGTTATTCTTCTTTTTTTCGCGTTACATATGAAACCGTACCTGTTAAAAGACAGGCAATCGCGGCATAGACAAGAATATTCGTAACGGTATATGTCAACATCGCGTTTACGATCGCCATGTGCATCCACACCCAGACACCGACCGTGAGAATCCAGCCTGTTACAAGCAATCCCACCCGTCGGCGATTTGCGGAAATAGCCTGTCTCCCGAAACGGTTTTTGGCAAAACATCCCATCAGTGTATACCACCCAAGCTGAATAAGCGCGCCATATCGGAACACATGCAACGAGACCACAAACGGGGATATCACCATAAACGGTGTGAACGCGATCCACGCGCACCAATACCCCGCCTGTTTTTTGAAAAACAAGCAAACCAGACTGCACGCAAACACTGTTGCGGTAATCAATGCAGTCATAATCAACGCAACTTCCTCTTTCGCTAACAACACGATCAACACAGCGGCAATTAAGGACACCGCCAGCAGAATATAGCCGATCACCTTTTGGTGCAGGCTCGGCTGTTCTGCCTTTTTCACGGCATTTGTCGACACTTCTTCACAGGGCGAGATTCGTCCGGTCAATTCATCCAGCGACACATGAAATGTATCGCACAATTTTATAAGCTTATCCAGATCCGGCATCGCCGCATCGGTTTCCCATTTGGAAACCGATTGACGGGACACCTCCAACTTGTTTGCCAGCTCTTCCTGCGACAGATTCTGCGCTGTGCGCAATTCATAAAGCTTTTTGCCGATACGCATATCTGCTTCCTCCTTTGTGGGTTTGTTTTTCCAGTATAACGGATTTTTAAAAAAATTTCCACCAACTCGACTTGGAAATCCCGCAACCATCGGTTGCAAACGGACTTGCGCGCCCTACGGTGTTGCCGTGGGTTTGTGCGATTCCCACTGAAAAAAGCGTTTCCGTGTCGGAAACGCTTTTTTCTTATCAGTCCAGATCAAACTGACCCGTATACAGTTTATAATAGCGGCCCTGTTGTGCGAGCAGATCGTCGTGATCGCCGCGCTCAAGGATCTCGCCCTTCTCGATGACCATAATGGCATTCGAGTTGCGCACGGTCGACAGGCGGTGCGCGATGACAAAGGTTGTTCTGCCATCCATCAGACGATCCATACCGTGCTCGATATGCAGTTCGGTGCGAGTATCAACCGAGCTGGTCGCTTCATCGAGAATGAGGATCGCGGGATCGGCAACTGCGGCGCGTGCGATGTTGAGCAGCTGGCGCTGACCCTGCGACAGGTTGCCGCCGTCGTCCTCCAGCACCGTGTCGTAGCCGTTGGGCAGGCGCATAATGAACGAGTGCGCACTCGCAAGTTTTGCCGCCGCGATACACTCCTCGTCGGTCGCATCCAATTTGCCGTAGCGGATGTTCTCCAACACCGTGCCGACAAAGAGGTGCGTATCCTGCAACACCATCGCCTGCGCCAGACGCAGATCGGCAAGCGCAATCTCCTTGATATCAATGCCGTCGATCGTGATCGTGCCGCTGTCGATATCGTAAAAACGCGTAAGCAGGTTGGTAATCGTCGTTTTACCAGCGCCCGTCGATCCGACAAACGCGATCTTCTGACCGGGTCTGGCGTACAGCGACACATTTTTGAGCACCGTTTTTTCGGGGACATAGCCGAAGGTGACATTCTCAAGCTGTACATCGCCCGCGACGGGGATGCGCTCGCCCTTATACTCCCAGAAATACGCACCGTTTTCGTGCACCAGATGCGCGGCGGTCGGCGAATCGGCAGGCTCGCTGTCCATATCCATAATGGTGAACACGCGCTCGGCACCCGCCAGCGCCGCCTGCAACATCGTCATCTGGTTGGCGATGTGGGTGATCGGCTGACCGAACTGCTTGGAAAACCCGAGGAAGGTCGCGATGTTGCCGAAGGTGAAGGTGCCGCGAAGCGCGAGCATACCGCCCACGACCGACACCAGCACATAGCTGAAATTGTTGATATGCTGCATCAGCGGCATCATCGCGCCGCCGATGCACTGCGCGAGGGTCGCCTTTTTGCGGAAATTTTCATTGATGCGGTCAAAGTCGTCGAGCGCCTCGTCCTCGTGGCAGAAAATCTTGACAACACGCTGACCCTCAACCGTTTCCTCAATAAAGCCGTTGAGCTCGCCGAGCGCCTGCTGTTGCTCGCCGAAATATTTGCGGCTCTTTTTCATCATCGCCGACGACACAAACAGCATCAGCGGCACCAGAATCATCGTCAGCAAGGTCAGCAACGGCGACAGCACCAGCATACTGACCGTCACACCGACAAGCGTGATGACTGAAGACAAAATCTGAACGGTGGCGTTGTTGAGCGATTCGCTCACCGCATCGAGGTCATTGGTAAAACGCGACATAATATCGCCGTGCGACGAGGTATCAAAAAACCGCACGGGAAGCGTCATCACATGGTCATACAGATCGCGACGCATCGCGCGCACCATATTCTGGGACAGGCGGATCATCACGCGGCTTTGCACAAAGGTGGATGCCACACCGGCGAGATAAATGACGATCAGTCCGATAATCAGGGCGGGGAGTTTTTCAAGTTCACCGCCGCCGATGGCATTGAAGATCGGGGTGAGAAGCCAGTTTGCCGCAATCTGCGCACCCGCTGTAATGAAGATGAACAACACCACAATGCCAAGCAACCACAGATTACCGCGCAAATAGGTTAGCAAACGAGCGAGCGTCTTTTTTGTATCCTTCGGTTTGCGGAAATCGCTCGGGCCACCGCGGGGACCGCGCCCCATCGGGGGCATAGCGGCAGGAGCGCCTTGGGGTTTTTGCTGTGCCATCAGTCCTGCACCCCCTTTTGCTGAGATTCCACAATCTCGCGGTAGATCTCGTTTGTCTGCATCAGCTCGTCGTGCGTGCCGATGCCCGCAAGTCTGCCCGCATCCATCACAAGAATCTTATCCGCATCGCGCACCGAGCTGACACGCTGGGCGATGATGAAAACGGTGGTGTCCTTCAGATGCTCGCGGAAGGACTGACGGATACGGCTCTCGGTGTCGGAGTCGACTGCCGAGGTGGAGTCGTCCAGAATGAGAATCGGCGGTTTTTTGATCATCGCGCGGGCGATGCAAAGGCGTTGCTCCTGACCGCCCGATACATTGACACCGCCCTGCTCAATCACGGTATCGTAGCCATCGGGAAACGACAGGATAAACTCCTCTGCCTGCGCATCCCGCGCCGCCTGACAGATCTGTTCTTCGGTGGCATTCTTGTCACCCCACAACAGGTTTTCACGGATCGTACCCGAGAACAGCACATTTTTCTGCGGCACCATACCGATGCCGCCGCGAAGCGTTTTCAGCGCATAGTCGCGCACATCGATGCCGTCAACCAGCACCTCGCCCTCGCTGACATCGTACAGACGCGGGATAAGGCTGACGAGCGTCGTCTTTGCCGAACCCGTCGCACCGACGATGGCAACCACTTCACCCGCATTTGCCGTGAAGCTGACATCGTCCAGCACCTTGTCGGGCGAGTGCGGGTCATAGCGGAAGCTGACATGTTTGAATTCCACCGTGCCGCGGGCAACGGGCGCGGTGACGGCGTTGTCCTTGTCGGTGATGGTGCTTTGCTCGGACAGCACCTCTTTGAGGCGGCGCGACGAGGCGCGCGCACGCGAATACATGATAATCGTCATCGACATCATCATCATTGACATCAGGATGTGCATGATGTAGGTGTTGTACGCCATCAGGTTGCCAAGCTCAATTTCGCCGTTTACAACCATCGACGAACCGATCCACAGCGCGGCAACCGTCGTGAGATTCATCACCAGCTGCATCAGCGGCATCGTCGTGACCATCAAGGCCGAAGCACGAATAGACACATCGCAAAGGCGGTCGACCGCCGCATAGAACCGTGTCTTTTCGTGTTCCTCGCGCACGAAAGATTTGATGACGCGGATGTTTGTCACGCTCTCCTGCACGCGGGTGTTGAGTCCGTCGATCGCTTGTTGCATTTTCTCAAACAGCGGGAAACCCTTGACAACGATAATCGTGATCATCGTCGCGATCACCGGTACGGAAAACAGCGTCAGCGCCGCGAGTTTGGGACTGATCGCGAGCGCGTTGATGAGCGCACCCAGCAACATCGCCGCTGTGAAGGTACCCATACGCAAGGTCTGCACGATGGTGTTCTGCACATTGGTGATGTCGTTGGTCAGACGCGTGACAAGCGACGCGGTGGAAAATTTGTCGATATTCTCAAACGAAAAGCGTTGCACCGCGCGGAACAGCGCACTGCGAAGCGACGCACCGAAGCGCATCGATCCGTTCGTCAGCAAAATCACACCGACGATGCCCGCAATGATCGCAGCGAGTGTAATGAGGCACATCTTGCCGCCGTCACTGAGAATCACACTCATCACCCCGTCGGGGGTAAGACCGTCGGGATTCTCAATCGTGTTGACGATGTGCGCCATAAAGTTGGTCTGGAAAATTTCCAGCACACCGCCCGATGCAATGACGAGCGGGCCGAGAAGAAGCCACAGCAGATGCGGCTTCATATAGGTAAAATACGATGCCGACAACGGTGACGGCTTTTGTTTGGGCATACAATCACTCCTTTTCTTGAATCGGCGGCAAGGTGTTTGCCGCACGCTCTACATTATCGGTCATTCGGGCAAGGAGACAATCAAGCATCGCGATATCCTCGTCGGAGAAATCCGCAAACTGTGCTTCAATAAGAAACTCGCGTCCCTTGGCACAGCGGTCGTCGATGGCTTCGCCCTCAGGACTCAGATATAACCGCTGTACACGCAGGTCTGCTGTATCGGTTTTGCGCACAACCAGTCCTGCCGCTTCCATCCGACGAATGGACACCGACAGCGTTGCCGCCGCGACACCGAGTGCTTTTGCCAGCTCACGCTGGGTCATTCCCGGTGTGCGTCGCAGATAAAACAGTACGCGCGGATGCCCGCTGTACATCCCACAGCTCTGAAAATACCGACAAAGCGCGTTACGGTGCGTGCGCATAAAAGTGTGCAGGCGATTGTCGAGCTTTTCGAGCGGGGTGTCGGCGGGCGGTAAGGGATGATGAGTCATAAAAAGTTCACCTCGGTTAAACAGTTTGGTTGCCACGGTTTCGCGGTGTGCATAAGCCTTCCCCTTGAGGCGATAACGGATGAGGTGTTATCTTATTTCACACCATTATGTAGCGACACCTCTGATTATTGTTCCCATTATACCAAAATGTTAGCCGTCTATCAATCGGCAAATCTACCAATCGTTAGGCGGCTAACAAAATATTCTATGTTACTTTTGCTTTAAACAGACTACGAATTACGCGTCGTAACCCTTGGGGTTGCCCGACTGCCAGCGCCACGAATCGCGGCACATATCTTCAAGCGTCAGCTCTGCCTTCCAGCCGAGAAGCTCTGCCGCTTTCGTCGGATTGGAGAAGCAGGTCGCAATATCGCCTGCGCGGCGCGGTGCAATGACATAGGGAACGGGCACATCGTTGACCTTGACAAACGCGTTGACAATATCCAGCACGCTGTAACCGACACCCGTACCGAGGTTGATGGGCTCCGCGCCGACATGCTTCATCGCATACTCGACCGCCTTGACATGGCCGCGCGCAAGATCGACCACATGGATGTAGTCGCGCACGCCCGTACCGTCGTGGGTGTCGTAATCATTGCCGAACACCGACAGCTTTTCGCGCTTGCCAATGGCAACCTGCAACAGGAAGGGCATCAGGTTATTGGGGATGCCGTTGGGATCTTCGCCGATGCGGCCGCTTTCGTGCGCACCGACGGGGTTGAAGTAGCGCAGGATCACCGCACTGAACTCCGGATCAGACACGCAGATATCTTTGAGGATCTCTTCGATGACATACTTCGTTCTGCCGTAGGGGTTGGTCACTGCACCCGTGGGCATATCTTCCTGCAACGGCGAAGGATTCACACCGCCGTACACCGTCGCCGAGGAGCTGAACACGATGCGCTTGCAGCCAAATTCCTTCATCACGCGGTACATCACCAGCGTGCCGTTGACATTGTTGTCGTAATACTCAAGCGGTTTCTCAACCGACTCACCGACCGCTTTCAGACCCGCGAAGTGAATGACCGCGTCGATCTTGTGCGCGGAAAACACCTTGCGCAGACCGTCTTCGTCGCGGATATCGCAGTTGTAAAACGGAAAATCCTTGCCCGAAAGCTCCTTGACACGATTAAGCGCCTCGGGTTTCGAGTTGTAATAATTGTCAATCACGACGATGTCATAGCCGGCATTGAGCATTTCAATGCAAGTATGACTGCCAATATATCCACATCCGCCCGTAATAAGTATTGCCATTTTCGATTCCTCCGTGTATAATAGAATAAATGGATGGTTCTACCATCTCCTATTATACGCGATTTTTTCATTCGCGCAACCGTTTTTTGAGGAAAATTAAAAGAAAAGAGGTACAGCATGATGAACAATGTGAAACCGACTCTTGTTGTGATGGCGGCCGGTATGGGCAGTCGCTTCGGCGGTCTCAAGCAGGTCACCCCCGTCGGCCCCAACGGCGAGAAGCTGATCGAGTACGCGGTGTATGACGCGATGCAGGCAGGCTTCGGCAAGGTGGTCTTCATCATCAAAAAAGCGATCGAGGAAGAATTCAAAGCGAACATCGGCGATCGCCTGAGCAATGTGATCCCCGTGGAATATGTCTATCAGGAGCTTGACCGTCTGCCCGAGGGCTACACCGTTCCCGAAGGCCGCGCAAAACCGTGGGGTACGGGTCATGCCATTATGTGCTGTGAGGGTGTGGTGGACACCCCGTTTGCTGTCATCAACGCGGACGATTACTACGGCGCGGAGTGCTTCAAGCTGATTGCCGATTTCTTCAATAAAGAGCAGGCCGCCGACAAGAAGCATCTGACGATGGTCGGCTATGCACTGAAAAACACATTGACCGAAAACGGCTCCGTGTCGCGCGGCGTGTGTGTGACCGACGAAAACAACCTGCTCACCTCCATCACCGAGCGCACCCGCATCGAGTGGCACGAGGGCGTGCCCGCGTTCACCGAGGACGGCGGCGAAACCTGGGAGGAGCTTGCTGAGGATACCGTCGTGTCGATGAACTGCTGGGGCTTCCCCGCGTCGGCGCTGACCGAATTCAAAGCACTGTTCACCGCGTTCCTTGACGAGCTCAAGAGCGGCGACAAGGATGTCACCAAGGCGGAGTTCTATCTCCCGTTTGCGGTGGATTCCATGATGCAGGCAGGCATCGCGGATGCTACCGTGATGACCACCGCCGACAAGTGGTACGGCATGACCTATAAAGAGGATCACCAGACCGTCATCGATGCCATTGCCAAGATGACCGCAGACGGCAAATACCCGTCTCCTCTGTGGAAATAAAAGCGGCGGGATGACTCCCGCGTTAGTTAAGAGATAATGGATAATATAGAATAGATAATAGATGATTGGCGTCTCCCGCCGCTTTTATCTATTCATTATTATCTTTTATCTCTTATCTATTATCTGAAAAAGACAAGAGGAGGAATCTCAATGGCACGAAACTGTCATTGCAAAGCAGATTCTCCGAAGTGCTACCTCCATCGGCGCCAATGCAAACGAGGCGATTTACGGCATAAGCAAAGCAGATTTCATTGCTAAGCTGCAAATCTCCTTAAAAGAAGCCGCCGAAACAGAATATTGGCTCCGCTTGCTGCTGTTATCGGAATATTTGACCGAAGCCGAGGGACAATCGTTGCTCAACGATTGCCTTGAAATTAAACGAATTTTGGTTTCAACACTTAATACAGCGAAGGCTACCAAATAATCGGAAATTGCAACGATAACCCCGTCTCCTCTGTGGAAATAATGTGAAACAGCCGCCTCTTAATGAGGCGGCTGTTGGTTTATAATACCGGAGGGAGTTTTAACGCATCGTCGCAGTGACTTGCCAACTCCCCCTGTCAGCTTCGCTGACATCCCCCTCAACGAGGGGGACAACGATTGGTGCGTCGATTGCAGGGCTCCCGTTCGGGAGGGCACAGAGGCCCTCCCCTACAACAGATTGGTGCAATTTCCGCTTGCCCTTTACTCTTTCGGGGCGGTTTTTTTCTGCACCCACGCTTCGAGGCGGTCGTGGACGGGGGTGTAAAACGGCAACGCCTGCCACACCGTGCAGGAAGCGTGCCGCACCTGCAGAAAACCGAGCACATCGGCAACACCGAGCACCATCATAAAACTGCCGACGAGCTTCGGGGTGAACAGCGGATAATCAAACATACCGCACACGCAAAATCCCGCACCGAACGCCAGAATCGCCGCACCGTACATGCGTGTTTTCGGTGCGTGGATGATCAGCTCAAAACCTGTGCGAAACAGCTTCCACAGCACCAGCAACAACAGCACCAAACCGACAACGCCGCCTTCTACCAATACCTGCAACAGCACATTGTGCATATGCGGAGCATTGTAGCCCGCCTGCGAGAGTGTGTCCATCGCCGACGAAATCCCCGCGCCGTGTCCGAACAGCGGCGCTTTCACAAAGAGCTGCATCGCAATGCCCCACAGCTCAAAGCGTTCCAGAATCGCGGTGTCCGCGGCGTTGCCGAGTGTCGACAACCGCTCATACACGGTATCGGGCAACAACAGCACCACCGAGCAAAGCACCGTCAGGATCGGCACCAAGCGGCGGATGTTTGCCATACACATGACCACGGCGATGGCGCCGAGCGCGAGATATGCCCCGCGCGAGAAGGTCACAAGCAGACCCGCCACCGCCAGAAGCAAGGACACGCGCGCCAGAATTTTGGACGCATTGCGTTGACCTGAAAATCCGTAAGCGGCAACAAACGGGATGGTCAGCACACAAAACTGCGCATACATATTCGGGTTGGCAAATGTCGCACACGAGCGGTTGAAACCCGAGCCGAGTGCCATTTTAAACGGAAACAACTCATAAATGGCGCTGTCAACCGTGTACCACGCCATTGCAAACTCCAGTTCTTTGTTAAAAAACGCGATCATCACATACTGCACACAGGCAAGAAGCCCGAGCGCACCCGCCACCGCCGACAACGCAAACAGCGCACCTTCCACGCGGCGCGGTTCGGTCAGCACCGTGCTGATTGCCAGATACACAAACAGCATCACCACCCAGCCAAGGCAGGTCACAGCGCTGAACGCACGGTCTTTTGCCCACAGCAGATGCACCGCAAAAAAGCTGATCAACGCCAGAATGGCTTTGCCTGCACTGCCGACGCGCATATACCGATGCTGTCGTTTCGCGTCGCACGATGCCGCGATCAGCGCACCGATCGCCAGAAACAGCGCCACATATTCGGGAAACAGCGGGATGCACACCACGAATATCACCGCGGTGATCCACGGCTGGCGCAGATCGAATACCGACCGCTCACGGGCGGTTCTGTTTTTCATCGGGCATCCCTCCTTTCTCATTTCTTGTATCATAGCATATTTTATCCGCACTTGCAAGACTCTTGACAACTTCGCCGCGGCTGTCTACAATGGAACGCGGAGGGATGAATCCATGGAGATGAGCTTTGAAAGCATCGGCGGCGGACTGGCCGTTGCCGTGAACGATATTTGCCGCGTCAGCGAAGACGGTATTCTGCTGGCGCGCTTTGCCGCGCCGTCTGCCGAAGACAGTGCCTGCGATCTCGGTACGGGTAACGGCATCATACCGCTGATGTGGTGCCGTCGTCACCCGCCTGCACATATCACGGCGGTGGAACGCAAGTCAGCCTTTGCCGCACTTGCCAGGGCGGCGATCGACCGCTTTGATCTGCAGGATCGCATCACGCTGATCGAGGCAGACTGGAACGACCGCACCGCGATGCCTGCCGACGGGACAATGACACTCGTTACCTGCAACCCGCCGTATTTTCCGTTTGGTGCTTCCCGTCCGAGTCCCGATGTCCTGCGCCGCGCCGCAAGGCAAGAGGATGAACCAGAACTGCTGCGCAACCTTTGCAAAACCGCCAACCGCTTGCTGACGGAAAACGGGCGGTTGTGCCTTTGCCACCGTCCCGCACGACTCGACGATGTGCTTGCCGCTGTGCGGGATGCAGGACTCAAAGCCCGCCGTCTGCAGTTTGTGCACACCCGCGACGGCGATGCGCCGTGGCTGTTTTTACTGGAAGCGGCAACGGGCGGCACCTTGCAGGTGTTGCCCCCGCTCGTCACGCAACAGCGCGGCACCCACACCGCTGTGTATAAGCGTCTTTACCGATAATTAACTTGCAATTGCAGGTGGAAAATGGTAAGATGGTAGAGGTGGAATTTGCGTTTGAAAGGGGTTTATCTATGCCACGATTTTTCAAATCCATGTCCGCACCTGCCGCTGTCGGAGACACCGTTCTTATTGACGGGCAGGACGCGGTGCATCTGCAAAAGTCGCTTCGCCTGCGTGTAGGGGAAACGGTGCTTGTGTGCGACGGTCGCTCCACGGAATATGACACCGTCATCACCGCATTCGACGGCGAAGGTGCCCACCTGGAAGTCACGGCAGTGCGCCCGTCCGAGGCAGAACCGTCGTTAAAGCTGACGCTGTATCAGGGACTTCCCAAAAGTGATAAGCTCGAGTGGATCATCCAGAAAGCCGTGGAACTGGGCGTGACCGAGATCGTGCCCGTGGAAATGTCCCGCAGCATTGCCAAGCTCGGCGACAAGGCGGAGAAAAAAGCCGCCCGCTGGCAGACGATTGCCAACGAAGCCGCTTCGCAAAGCGGTCGCGGCGTTCTGCCGACGGTGCAACCGCCCGTGCGATTCCGTGATATCCTGCCGCGTCTTGAAAACACACCGGCCATCGTCTGCTACGAAGGCGGTGGCGAACCGTTCACGACCCTGATTGCCCCCGACCAGACGGAACTGGCTCTTATCATCGGGCCTGAGGGCGGCATTGCCCCCGAGGAGATCGAGGCGCTGTTCGGTGTCGGGGTGAAAGCGGCGACGCTCGGCCCGCGCATCCTGCGCTGTGAAACCGCACCCGTGGCGGCGATCGCGGCGGCAATGGCTTTGTCGGGAAACTGGGCATAATTCGCACCGCCTTGCTATATAGTACAGTATCATCCGAAAAGGAGAGAGTATATATGAAAAACATTGCCCGCGCAATCGGCGGCGGCGTTGCCGTCGGTATTGCGAATGTCATCCCCGGTGTCAGCGGCGGCACGATGATGACGATTATGAATATCTTTGACCGCACGATGAACGCCATCTCCGATGTGACAAAGAAAGACAACGACCATCGCGTGCAGGATATCCTGTTCCTTGGCGAAGTGATCCTCGGTGCGGTAATTGGTATTCTCGGTTTCTCGGCACTGATCGAGTGGCTGTTTGCCGTTGTGCCGATGCCGACGGTGTTCTGGTTCATCGGTCTGGTGGCGCTGTCCGTTCCCGTGTTCAAAACCAATCAGATGAAGGGTATGTCGGTTGCATGGGGCGCGCTGTCGCTGGGTGTGTTGCTGATTGCAGTGCTGACCGCGCTTAAGCTGTTCTTCTTCCCCGATCCTGCGGATCAGACCTTCGCACTGCCCAATTTTGAAGTGATGCTTTGCGTGCAGATGCTGCTGGCGGGTACGGTCAGCGGTTTTGCGATGCTGTTGCCGGGTATCAGCGGTTCGTTGATGCTGATGCTGATGGGGTTGTACGAAACGGTGTATTTTGCTTACATCAACAATGTCTCCGAGGTGCTCAAAAACTTCTCGGTTGACACCATTGTAAAATTCATTCCTGCCGGTTTCTTTGCGGTGGGTGTGCTGCTGGGCATCGTGCTGAGCGCAAAGATCACCGCCTTTGCGCTCAAGAAGAATGAGCGCGCAACCCTGAGCTTCCTGCTCGGACTTGTGGCGGCATCGGCGGTGTCGGTCGCGTTTATCAACCTCGATATCATGACCGCGAATGTGTGGATGATCCTCGGCTCGGTCGCGGCATTTGCCTTTGGCGGTGCGATCGTCTGGTGGCTTGGAAAGGTGACAGCTGAGTAAATCTATGAACACCCTGTATATGATTTTGTCGATGGTGATCTTCGGCTCGGTCGGGATCGTCGTCAACTATATTCCGCTCTCCCCTGCGATGATCGCGGGACTGCGCGCACTCATCGGCGCACTGGTGATGGCCGTGGTGATGATCCTGCGAAAAAAAGGCATCCATCGTCAGGCAATCCTCAAAAACCTCGGCTGGCTGTTGCTGTCCGGTGTTTGTCTGAGTGCCAACTGGATTTTGCTGTTTATGTCATACGATTACACGGGTTCGGTGGCGGTTTCCACGGTGTGTTACTATATGGCACCCGTGATCATGATGCTGCTGTCCCCTCTTGTTCTGCGCGAAAAGCTGACGGGACTGCGGCTGATGTGCGTATTTACCGCGGTGGCGGGTATTGTCCTGCTGTCGGGACTGACACTCGGCACAAAGGGTCAGCTGACGGGCATCCTGCTCGCGCTCGGCGCGGCGGCTCTGTATGCGGCGGTCGTGCTCATCAACAAGGTGATGAAACGCATGCCTGCGCAGGAAACGACCTTTTGTCAGCTGCTGGTCGCGGCGGTCGTAACCCTGCCCTATTCCCTGTTTGTTCAGCACGATACACTGGTGCTGACCGCCTCGTCGCTGTTGCCGATGCTGATTCTCGGCGTGGTGCATACCGGTCTTGCGTATATGCTGTTCTTCGGTGCGGCAAGCAAGCTTTCCGCCCAGTCGACGGCGCTTTTATCGTATCTTGACCCGCTTCTTGCCGTGGTGCTGTCGGCGGTTATTCTGCACCAGACAATGGATACCCCGCAGATGATCGGCGCGGGACTGATTCTGGGTGCGGCATTTGTCGGCGAAGTATTTGGTAGCAAAAAACGCAAGCGTTGATCGCTTGCGTTTTTGTTTTTACAATTGCCGCATCATCGACTAGTAAAAATGTAGGGGCGGCAATCTGCCGCCTACTGGCAAATAACATTTGCCGTGACAGGGGGATTTCGGCGCAGCCGAAAGACGGAGGGAGTTTCAACGCATCGTCGTGGCGACTTGCCAACTCCCCCTGTCAGCTTCGCTGACATCCCCCTCACGGAGGGGGACAATGATCGGTGCGCCGATTTCGGGTGCTCCCAATGCGGCGCGCAAGAGTCTGCGCGCCCTACGATGTTGCCACAAGCGTGTGCGTATACAATCCGTCGCCGCACTATTCATTGTTCATCATTCATAAAAAAAGCATCTTCCGTCAAACGGAAGATGCTTTTTTGTTTATTCTTCTGTACCCTCGTCGGCGCCTTCGTCAGCACCTTCGGTTTCGGTGGGTTTAACGGTTTCGGCGGTCTCGTCGTGCGGAGCGGTGACCATGGAGACAATCTTCGTCTCATCGGCAACGCGCATGATACGCACACCCTTCGACGGACGGCGGCACTGACGGATCTCGGAAATCACCATACGGATGAGAATACCGTCGGAGGAGATCAGAATGAGATCGTCCTCGGGATCGACCACGAGAATGCCCGCGATCTTGCCGTACTGGTTGACATGGTAGTTCTTCAGACCCTTACCGCCGCGGGACTGCAGGCGGTAATCGTCAAACGACGACAGACGGCCGTAACCCGTTTCGGCAACCGTCAGCAGGAGCTTATCCTCGGAGCAGGTGACCATACCGACCACTTCGTCGCCGTCGGCAAGGTTGAGCGCACGCACACCGCGCGCGGTTCTGCCGATGACGCGGGCGTCATTCTCGTCAAAGCGGATCGCCATACCCTCACGGGTTGCGACAAGCAACGACTGATAGCCGTCGGTCTCCAGCACCTGCACAAGGCTGTCGCCTTCGTCGAGGTCGATCGCGATCAGACCGTTTTTGCGGGAGTTCTGGTACGCATCCAGGCGCGTACGCTTGATGATGCCGTACTTGGTGACCATGCACAGGTAGCGACCTTCACTGCTCATATCGGCAGGCACCGCGATCATCATGGTGACCTTCTCCTCCGACTGAAGCGGGAGCAGGTTGACCACATTCATACCCTTCGAGGTGCGGCTGCCTTCGGGAATTTCATAACCCTTGATACGGTAGACGCGACCTTCTGTGGTGAAGCACATGATGGAATCGTGGGTCGAGCAAATGAGCATCTTGTCGGCGACATCTTCCTCGCGGGTGGTCATACCGCGGATACCGCGACCGCCGCGACGCTGTGCCTTGTACACATCCGCCGCCTGACGCTTCATATATCCCATGCGGGTCATCGTGATGACACAATCTTCCTCGGGGATGAGGTCTTCGATATCCACTTCACCGCTGACCATCGAGCTGGAGGTGCGGCGCTCATCGCCGTACTTGTCACGCATCTTGAGACATTCCTCTTTCACGATGGCAAGCACCTTGCCGTGATCGGCGAGGATGCTCTCGTACTCGGCAATCTTGATCTGCAGGTTCCCCAGCTCATCCTCGATCTTCTGGCGCTCCAGACCTGCCAGCTGTCCCAGACGCATCTGCACGATCGCCTGCGCCTGCACATCGTCAAAGCCGAAACGCTCCATCAGGTTGGTTTTCGCCGTCGGCACATCGGGAGCGTTGCGGATGATTTTGATGACCTCGTCGATGAAGTCGGATGCTTTCTTGAGAGCTTCGAGAATATGCTCGCGCTCTTTGGCTTTGCGCAGGTCGTAGCGGGTGCGGCGCTCGATGACCTCGCTCTGGAATTTGACATATTCCTCGAGCATTTCCTTGAGCGTCAGCACGCGCGGCACACCGTTGACAAGTGTCAGCATGATCGCGCCGAAGGTGACCTGCATCTGCGTGTATTTGAACAGCTGATTGAGCACCACCTGCGGGTTGGCGTCTTTGCTCAGATCGATGACCACGCGCAGACCCTCACGGTCGGAATGGTCGACAACATCGCGGATGCCTTCCACACGCTTTTCGTCGGCAAGCTCCACAATGGATTTCACCAGATTCAGCTTGTTGACCTGATAGGGGATCTCGGTGATCACGATGCGGAAGCGACCGTTCGAGGTCTCCTCGATTTCGGTGCGGGCACGCACGATGATGCGGCCGCGACCCGTCGCATACGCCGCGCGCATACCCGAGTAGCCCATAATGATGCCACCCGTCGGGAAATCGGGTCCCTTGATGTAATCCATCAGCTCAAAAATATCGATATCGGGGTTGTCGATGAGCGCACAGATGCCGTCGATGACCTCGCAGAGGTTGTGCGGCGGGATGTTGGTTGCCATACCGACCGCGATACCCGACGAGCCGTTCACAAGCAGGTTCGGGAAGCGCGACGGAAGCACCACCGGCTCCTTGAGTCGGTCGTCGTAGTTGGGCGCAAAGTCGACGGTTTCTTTCTCGATGTCGGTGAGCATATCCAGCGACATCTTGTTCATGCGCGCCTCGGTATAACGGTAGGCAGCGGCAGGGTGTCCGTCGATCGAACCGAAGTTACCGTGACCGTCGACCAGCGGATAACGCAGCGAGAAATCCTGCGCCATACGCACCATGGCGTCGTAAACCGACGCGTCACCGTGCGGATGGTAACGGCCAAGCACCGCACCGACGGTATCCGCGCACTTGCGGTACGCTTTATCGGGGGTGAGGTTATTTTCGTGCATCGTATACAGAATACGGCGATGCACGGGCTTCAGACCGTCGCGCACATCGGGCAGTGCGCGCGCCACGATGACCGACATCGAATATTCCAGAAAGGATTTTTTCATTTCCTTTTCAATGTCAACGGTCAGCACGCGGTTGTCCTGTTGTTCAATCGGTGTTGTCTGATCAGACATAGGTCACAACTCCTTTGGTTCGTTGGTATGATAAAGGGATATTTTTGATTTTTTACGGTAAATGTATGTGCTGTTTAATTTTCCAACTTATCGGATTATTCTCAATGTACATCCAACATGAATCATAATCTTCTTCACTACGAATGATATGATCATAATACGATCGTTGAAATTGTCGTTCTCCAACCGTACCGTTTTTCGTGTTGATCTGTTTCGTCACGGTATATTTAAACCACGAAATAACGGCACCGATCGTAGTCCCATTTTCTATTCGTATCAACAAATGAATATGGTCAGGCATAATCACATATTTATCTATTCTTAACATTGGATAGCGTTCGGAAAGTAACAAAATCATGTTTTCTGTGATTTTTCCGTTTTTTGTTAATATCGGTATAGGACTGTTTTCTGTGATTTTTGCCAGCATCGGACGACGATTTTGCGTGCAAACAGTTATAAAATATGCTCCGTTTTGACTGTAATCAAAACTGTTTAAACGATTTTGTTTTCGTTGTATCATATTTTTTTACCTTTGCGGGACGGGAGACCCGTCCCCTACGATGTGTTAAACCCGACGCTTATTTCTTATGATATGTATCCACAATGCGGCGGAATTCTTCAAAATCATCAATTGCGCGTTTGGGGATGCGTAACAGATTGCCGCCGCTGTGGAAAAATTCCACGCAGTCTGCGCGCTCCACGGCGCGCTCGACACCCTGCCAGCCAAACGACAAGCGCTGTCCGCTCGGGGACAACCGCAATTCGATGCCGCGGTCGGTCAGGGTCAGGTGGGTGCGGTTTTCGATTGCCCCTGCTTTTTTGCCGCGGGATTTTGCCTGCAACATCAACATCAGCAGATAGCCGAAAATGATGCCCAGGGACACAAGCGGAAACCAGATCACCTGCTCTTGCAAAATGCTGAGCAGCAGACCCGCCATCACCGCCATTGCCGAAACGGTGGGAAGCGACTGAAAATATTGTTTCATCGCCACATCCCAGAAGAGCTTTGCCGCTTCTTGTTCGTTATAAGTGAAATCAAGAGTATACAGCGTTTGCGGCGGAGCAAGAAATGCGCGACGCTGGATGGGTGCGGGTGCGACGGCTTCCATTCTTGCAAACACGCGGCGCTGGATGCGCGCTGTCGGCGCAAACACCGCTTCGCGGATTGCCGTTGCCATCTGCGGTGTCATACACCGCGCGGGAAGCACGATGGAACGCGATTGTCCCTGCGCCGTGAACGCCATAAACCCGCGATCTTCCAGGTAAATCGAATGTTCATCCAGCGGGACGGATATCGTCTCATCACCGATATTCTTCATTATCGCATGGGGTGTCACGGTGATCTCGCCGTAATAGCCGTTCTGATTGCCGGTGAGGAAATTCGCCTTGGCGGTTTTGCGGATGCGCCGCGGCATTGCATAAAGCGTCATCGCTCCGCATGCGAGCGTGACAAGTGCAATGACAACAAGCGTCCAGCTGATATGCCCCGAATCCAGAAAATCCTTGATGAGGCTGATCACATCCACCAGGAGATACACGCCAAACAACACCAGCATCGGCTTTTGTGTGCGCAGTGCGCCCATTTTGTGGGCAATCGTCATATTGAAATCGAGGAATTCCTGCTCGTTGAGGTCAACGGGATACCCCACTTCGTTTGTTTCCTGCGGTTGATAATCGTGATTCATAGTTGTTCCTTTTCATAAGCAGCTAAGATAGTCTGAAATGCCGCGGTTTCATCTTCGGTCATAATGCGCATCGGGATGCACACGGTCAGTTCCTTGCCGAATACCAGTGCGGTCATAGTGTTCGTTTTCCAAATATCGGTCAGCGCCGACAACGGCACGCATCCCTCCTGACACGCCGAGCGCACCGTCAGTGTCTTGCGGTCGATTGTCACCGTCAGCGCACCTTTGAGCGCATCGCTGTTATCATAACGGCGACCCGCCGCACCCTTGCGGACAGCGGGCAGGATCAGCGGGTTGAGCAAAATCAGCGTCAGCGCAACCAGACCAAACAACGGCGCATATCGTGTAATCTCGCTATCCATCACATACAACGGACCTGCCGCAATCAACAATATCGCGCCGAGTACCGTTGACCACATCGACTTTTTGCGGACGGTCGCGTAAAATTCCATATATTCTTCGCGGGTACATTTCACCGCGAGCGAAATCTTGTCCACGGTCATACCCCCTGTTTTTTTACATACCAACGGGCAAACACATCGCGCAGAAACGCCACGGTTGCCTCAGTTTCGGCAAAATACGCTTTTTCCAGAATCACCATCGCGTCATCGTCGGTGATCAGCACAAACCGCTCAGATGTTTCAATGCACACCCGCGTTTTGGCATATTCCACACGGCGGGACAGGCACTCACTTTTGACAGTCAGCTCGTCGCTGTCGAAAATCACCTCTGCAGGATCGGAAAGAAGCGCAAACGAGCGATATTCCTGCTCAGCGATCGTTTCTTCGCATTTTGGAAGGAGACTTAAAACCACACAAAGCAAAATCGCCGACAGCACCATCACGCCTGCCGTCACATAATACGACGGAATACCGATGCCACGATACACCGTGATACCCGCACCGATGACGAGCGCGGCAATCAACAGGATGCACGGCTTCTGAAAGCGCAGAAAACCCGTTTTTTCCTCCGCCGTTTTGTGCGCGGCAAGGTAAGCATCCTTCGATACCCGTTGGGTGTAGCCCTTCGGTGCCAGCATAAGCGATGTCTCCTTTCATGTGGGGTGATGGGATTTTTGAAAAATACACCTCATCCACCGCTAACGCGGTCCCCCTTCCCCACAGGGTGTCCCTCAAAAAACGATCCGAATATTTCCCCCTACCACTTCCCCGTTTTCTTTGCGGGGGTGGCGGTGACTTTTTCAACCAAAAAATTCCACTGTTCCTCGGTCAGAACCGCTTTGGGAACAACAATAATATCGTCATTGGGAAATTTCATCACCATTGTCTGCGCGGTGGTCTCCGTCGGCAACGATACAAAAAAGGTGCGAAACGGATAATACGCATACTCAGGTTGTTCCTCGCCGAAATCCACGCCGTCCTCAAACACCCACATCTGCACAGCGGCGCCGCTGTCTGCCATCGACTGCGCCAGCGAATTTGCCTGCCAGCGCGGCACCAGCCACATCACCGGAATCAGCACGAGCGCCACGATGCCGATCACGGCCGACATCGGTTCCTGTCGGCCGTCGCCGAAAAAGGCAACGAGCGACCACGCCGCCACCAGAACCAGTGCGACGGTCTGCGCAATCAGCCGACCTGTGCCCGCGCGACGAAGCGCGGCGCGGCGGATGCCGTCGGCAATTTCTTCTTTTGTCGGGGTTAAGCGTGCGTGAAATTTCAGCATAACCGTATTTCCCTCTTAAATATCGAGATTGGTCACATACTGTGCGTTCTTTTCGATGAATTCCTTACGCGGCTCGACCTTATCACCCATCAGAATGGTGATGGCTTCGTCTGCCTCGTTGAAATCATCAAGCGTCACCTGATACATCGTGCGGAACGCCGGATCCATCGTGGTTTCCCACAGCTGCTCGGGGTCCATTTCACCAAGACCCTTATAGCGCTGGACATCGGCATTGCCGCCGAGTTCCTCAATATACTTGTCACGCTCGGGATCGGAGAACGCGTAGCGCACCTGCTTGCCCTTGAACACCTTGAACAGCGGCGGCTGGGCAATGTACACATGGCCTTCCTCAATCAACGGACGCATATAGCGGAAGAAGAAGGTGAGAAGCAGTGTGCGGATGTGCGAACCGTCGACATCGGCATCCGCCATGATGATGATTTTACCGTAGCGGAGCTTCGAGAGGTCAAAATCGTCGCCGATGCCGCAACCGAGTGCAATGACCATCGGGGTGAGCTTGTCGTTGCCGTACACCTTATCGATGCGGGCTTTTTCGACATTGAGCATTTTACCCCACATGGAGAGAATCGCCTGGAAGTTGCGGTCACGACCCTGGATTGCCGAGCCACCTGCCGAATCACCCTCGACGATGTACAGTTCGGTGCGCTCGGGATCACGCCAGATGCAGTCGGCGAGCTTTTCGGGCATACGCATGGAGCCGATCTTGTTGCTCTTACGGGCATTTTCACGCGCTTTTTGTGCCGCTTCGCGCACGCGCGCCGCATTGATGGCTTTATCGAGAATAGCACGCGCCACCGAGGGATTTTCCTCGAGATACGGCGCAAATTTTTCGTTGAGCAGCTTGGTCATCAGCTTACCGATGGAGGTGTTGCCGAGCTTTGCCTTGGTCTGGCTTTCAAACTGCGCATCCTTGAGCTTGACACTGATGACGGCGGCGAGACCCTCGCGCACATCGTCACCTTTGAGGTTGCTGTCGTTATCCTTGAGCAGCTTATATTTCTTCGCATAATCGTTGAAGATACGCTGGATACCGCGCTTGAAGCTGTCCTCATGCGTACCGCCGTCGATGGTATGCATATTGTTCGCAAACGAAATGATGTTTTCGTTATAACTGGTGGTATACTGGAGCGCCACTTCCGCCGTCGCATCGTCATCGGTCAGGCTGATGTGGATGACCTCTTCATGGATGGGGTCATTGCCGCGCGTTTTATTCATAAATTCGACGAAGGAGGAAATACCGCCCTCGTAGCAATAGTTCTCCTCGACCACTTTGTCGGGATCACGCAGGTCAGACAGCGTGATGCTAAGACCCGCGTTGAGGAATGCCTGCTCGCGCAGACGCTTTTGCAGGGTCTCGAAGTTGTATTCGGTGGTATCGGTAAAGATGGTGGCATCGGGTTTGAAACGGATGAAGGTACCGTCGCTTGTCGATTCGCCGATCACCGTCAGTTCGGACACAATGTTGCCGCGTTCAAAGCGCTGGGCAAACACCTTGCCTTCACGGGAGATCTCCACCTCGAGGAATTCCGACAGTGCATTAACGACCGAGCTACCGACGCCGTGCAGACCGCCCGACACCTTATAGCCGCTGCCGCCGAATTTACCGCCGGCGTGAAGCACCGTCAGCACGACCGTGACGGTGGGCAGACCCAGCTTTTCGTTCATACCGACAGGGATACCGCGGCCGTTATCGCGCACGGTGATGATGTCGCCGGGGAGAATCTCCACCTCGATATGGGTACAATAGCCCGCGAGTGCCTCGTCGATGGAGTTATCCACAATTTCATACACCAAGTGGTGCAGACCCTTTTCACCTGTCGAGCCGATATACATACCGGGGCGTTTACGAACCGCTTCCAGTCCTTCGAGAACTTGAATCTGGCTTTCGTCATACGCCTGCTCTGCCACATTGCTGATGTTTTCGGTGCTCATAGGTTAATCTCCTTTTTATGGTTCTTGGTTGGTATTTGATAATGTTTAATGTTTCTTTTTATTGCTACTTTCTTTCTTCTACTTGTTTTGTATAAATGTTGTACCAATTTCCTGTTTGTATATGTATTGACCACGCGGTATCGTGTTTGTATAGATAAATCGGAATTTGGATTTGTTCTGCATACTTTCTTAGTATTTTCAATACGAAATGAAATATATAATTTTCTAAATTATCATATATTTGGTCATGCATCTCTTCGTCTTCCGTCAATTCAATAGCATCATCCAAAAATTCTTCAATATCTCTGATATCCATTTCACGAATCAGCTCTATAGATCCGTTAAACAATGTGGTACCGTTTACAAACACTTCTTCTAAATCATCATTCATGCTAAACAACATGACATCAACATCGCCGCAATTAAAAAATTCCACATGGAAGCATTCCACTTTTTCATGAATCCCTTGCTTTACGATATGATTAAAAATTCGCTTTACTTCTTTCTCTTTTGTTTTAAATTTTTCTTCCAGTTTTTCATATAATTTTTTTGCAATTTTTTGTATCCTGTTTCTGATATCTCGAGGC
>JAZRTC010000123.1:0-7804 GCA_045651865.1 Acutalibacteraceae bacterium | reverse complement strand
CCGCACCGGAGCATCTGCTGCTGGATCCTCTGCGTAAACGAGTGGAGGAGAGTTGTTATTCCCGCCATCTTGGCATCCTGCGACCGCGCGCAGGCGGGTATGACCGCTCCCGCGTGCGGACTGTACTTGCAGGAAGTATATTACAACGAAGGGAAGTGCGGCGATGTCCCGCAGAACATATAAGGATTTCCGTAAACCTGCCGAAGAACAGTCCCACGCGGACAAACGGCGGGAAAGAAAAAAGAAAAACAGCGGCTGGAAACTGCTTCTGCGTTTTTCGGTGCTGTGTGTGGTACTGCTGTGCCTGTATGCGGTGGCGCTCAACTGGAAAAGCATCGCCCCTGACAGCTTTGTCGCGTGGGTGGACGATCTGGTGGACGGCACCACAGGCGGCAGCTGGCCGGTATCGCTGACGGGCGACACCGTGTTTGATATGCAGGAAGCGGGTGCGAATCTGGTGACCGTTACCGACACCGCCGTGAAGTATTACAACGCCACGGGCGGCGAATCGGTCAAGCGCACCTGCGCCTATGCATCGCCGATGCTCCGTGTGACGGATAAATATGTGTTGCTTCTGGAGACGGGCGGCAATCGCTACCGCCTGGAGACCCGCTCACAGATTGAAGGCGAGCATACGGTGATGGGCAAGATTCACACGGGTGCTGTCAGCGCCAAGGGTGATGTCGCTGTTGTGACCGATTCCTCACAAAGTCATATCTCCGAGGTGACGGTGTTCAGCCGTTCGGGCAATCAACGGTATCAATGGCTCAGCTCCGAATGGCTGGTGATGGATGTTGCCTTCTCTCGTGACGGCAACACGCTTGCCGTGGTCGGCTGTCGTGCGCAAAGCGGTGCAATGCAGTCGGCGGTGCTGGTGTTTGACCTGCGCGGCCGCGAGGAACAACCTGTGCAATACATCGCCGACGGGGTGTTGTATTCCCGCGTGCAATATATGAAGAGCGGCACGGTCGTGGCGATCGGTGATGCGCAGACGCGCTTTGTCAATCCGACGGGCACGCTCGATGCCACTGTACAACATAAGGATGTGGAGCTGATCGGTTTTGCGTTCGGCGGCAATGAGGTGGCGCTGGTGACACGGCCTTACGGCTCGCAGGAGGGCGGCACGGCGACGGTGTATACCTCGGCGGGTGATGTGCATTTCACCTACGATTTTGAGGGCGAGTTCCGCGATGTCGCCGCGACGAAGAAAGGTGTTCTCGTGCTGTCGGATGAGTATTTGTACATGCTCGGCAGTAAGGGTGCGGATGACCGTGCACCCGTATCGGCGGATTGTCTGATGACCGGAACGGTGGAGGGCAAAGCGCTGGTGCTGGGACTGACCCAGCTTGCCGAAGCGGCGTGGGAGAGCAAAACGCCTGCTACGACGACCTCTACGACACTGCCGACAACCGCCGCAACCGTGACGGCGACGACGACCACGACGGTGCCGACCACCACGACGACGGCATCGCCCGAGGAGTATATGGACGAAGAGAATTATGACGATACCTCTTCGGAAGATGAGTACTATGAAGAGCCGTCTTCCGAGGATGAGACACCCTATGAAGAAGAGGAAGAACCCTCTTACGACGAGGAGTATACCGAAGAATAAACGAAGGAGAGATCGGATATGAGCATTTCGCTGATTCTGGATATCGCGGTGGCGGCGTTGTTGGTGCTGTTCACCATCGTCGGCGTGCGACGCGGATTTATCAAATCGGTGGTGCGGCTTCTCGGTTTTGTGGTGGCGGTGGTCGGTGCCGCGGTCGCCAGTATGCCGATCGCGCAATATGTGTACACGACCTTTTTCCATACGCCGATTGAAGCGATGGTTGCACAAAAGGTGCAAGAGGGTGTGACGGCGGCGGCAACGAGTCTTTCCGAACAGGTCACGGCGGTGCTGTCCTCTCTGCCGCACGGCGTGCAGAGTTTGCTGGCGGTGTACGGTGTGGACGGCAGTCATATGAACGGTGCGACACAGACAGGCGAAGCGCTGGTGCCGACCGTTATGGACGGCGTCATCACCCCGCTTTGCACGGCGGTGTTGCAGGTGATCGTGTTTCTGGTGCTGTTTTTGGTGCTGTTTCTGATCATACGCTTGCTCGGCAAGCTGATCGATAAGATTTTTGCGTCGTTGCCCGTTATCAAGCAGGTCAACGGTCTGCTCGGCGGCGTACTCGGCTTTGCCGAAGGTGTGCTGGTGCTGTTTGTGCTGTGCTTCGGCTTGCAGCTGTATATGACGCTGACAGGTGCAAACAGCTTGCTGTCCACCGCACAGCTGGAGCAGACGCATTTGCTGGGTTGGGCGATGGCAAACAACCCGATTCTGTGAGATTGGTAAGAAGGGATTTTTGATGAAATTAAAATGGGAATGGACAGTCCCCAATGTGCTGTCGCTGTTCCGGATTGTACTCGTCCCTGTGTTTGCGGTGCTGTACCTGAAAAGTGAGCAACAGCCTGCACTTCTCGGGTGGGCAATCGGCACGCTGGCGCTGTCGGGACTGACCGATATGCTTGACGGACTGATCGCGCGCAAATGCAACCAGATCTCCGAGGTCGGCAAGGTGCTCGATCCGACTGCCGACAAGCTGACGCAGGTGACGGTTGTGCTGTGCCTGACGCTCCGTATGCCGCGATTGTGGCCGCTTCTTGTTGTGTGCTTTATAAAGGAGCTGTTGCAGTCCATCGGTGCGGCGTTGCTGTTGTTCCGCGAACAATCCGAGGTACAGGCGGCGCGATGGTACGGCAAGATCAGCACAGTGGTGTTTTATGTAACAATGGCGCTGTATGTCATGTTCCCGCCCGCGCCTGCCGTGCCTCTTGTCGGTGGATGGAATATGCCGCTGTGGTTGTTTGCGGCGCTCAGTGCGACCGTCGCGCTTTTGATGCTGATCGCGTTTTACGGCTATGCCCGTGTGTTTTTATCCATTGTGAAAGAGAACGATACCACCCCTGAAGGAGAACCTGAATTATGATTTGTAAACGCTGTAACAAACGCCCTGCGGTTGTGTTTATCGCCCGCACCGAGGGCGATAAAACGGTCAACGACGGCTATTGCCTGACCTGTGCCAAGGAGCTGAACATCGGCCCTGTCAACGATATGCTCAAGCGCTTCGGTATTTCCGATGAAGACCTCGAGCAGATGGACGAACAGCTCGGTGGTATGATGGGCGAACTGCAGGGGATGATGGGCGATCCCGACGATCCTGATTCGTTTGACCCGGGTGGCGCGGCGACCTTCCCGCCGTTTTTCCGCAATATGTTCGGCGGTGCGCCGCAAAGTGCCGACGCCGAAGACAATGAGCTTGCCGTGTCCGATGGCAAAGACGCGGAGAAAGCCGACAAAAAAGCGGAGAAAAAACAAAAAAAGAACGAGAAAAAACGCAAATACCTCTCGCAGTTCTGCACCGATCTGACGGCGCGCGCCCGCAAAGGGGAGCTTGACCGCATCATCGGTCGCGACCGCGAGATTTACCGCATGATCCAGATTTTGTGCCGCCGTTCCAAGAACAACCCCTGCCTCATCGGCGAACCGGGTGTCGGCAAAACAGCGGTCGTGGAAGGACTTGCCCAGCGCATCGCCGCGGGTGAGGTGCCGCCGCGCCTGCGGAACAAAGAGCTGTTCTTGCTGGATATGACGGCGCTGGTGGCGGGCACACAGTTCCGCGGTCAGTTTGAAGGTCGCATCAAGGGTCTGGTTGACGAAGTCAAAGCCGAGGGCAACATCATCCTCTTTATTGACGAGGTGCATACGCTGGTGGGTACAGGCGACTCCGAGGGCAGTATGTCGGCGGCGAACATTATGAAGCCGGCGCTCTCGCGCGGCGAGCTGCAGGTCATCGGTGCAACGACTTTCAACGAATACCGCAAGCATATCGAGAAAGATGCGGCACTCGAGCGCCGTTTCCAGCCGATCACGGTGGAAGAACCGAATATCGAGGAGACCATCGGGATTTTGCTTGGCATCCGTTCGTATTATGAGACATTCCACGGCGTGAAGCTGTCGGATGCCATCGTGCGGCAGGCGGTGCGCCTGTCCGAGCGGTATATCACCGACCGCTTCCTGCCCGATAAGGCGATCGACCTGCTCGATGAAGCGTGCGCCGCGGCGGCGCTTCGCAACAAGGCGGCGGATCAGTACGCCGACCTTCTTGAGGAGGCGGCTCGCCTGCAGGATGAGGAGAAGGATTACGCCGAGCAGGAAACCATCGATTACGAGCAGATGGCGCAGGTGCGCATGGAGCTTGTGCGTGTGCAGGAAGCGGCGGATAAGCTCCGCGAGGCGGCGACCGAAGCACCTGTGACGGCGGATGATCTGGCACGCGTGATTGAGTTGTGGACGGGCATTCCCGCTTCCAAGGTGCAGGAGAACGAGCTTAAAAAGCTCGCGCGTCTGGAGGACGAACTGAAAAAGAGTATTGTCGGACAGGATGAGGCGATCTCGCTTGTTTCGGATGCGGTGCGCCGTAGCCGTGTGCAGATCAGTGACCGTCGTCGTCCTGCGTCGTTCATCTTCGTCGGCCCGACGGGTGTCGGTAAAACCGAGCTTGTCAAGGTGCTGGCGCGTGAGCTGTTTGATACTCCCGATACGCTTATCCGTCTGGATATGTCGGAATTTATGGAAAAGCACGCGGTATCCCGCATCATCGGTTCGCCTCCGGGCTATATCGGCTATGATGAGGCGGGTCAGCTGACCGAAAAGGTGCGCCGCAAGCCGTATTCGGTGCTGTTGTTTGACGAGATCGAAAAGGCACATCCCGATGTGCTGAATATTCTGCTTCAGATTCTGGATGAAGGTCGCGTCACCGATGCGCACGGACGCGTGGTCAATTTTGAAAACACCGTCATTGTGATGACTTCCAACGCGGGCAGTCAGGTGCAGGAAAGCCTTGTCGGCTTCGGCAAGACGGCATCGCAGGCATCGCGCGATAAAGCGGAAAAGGCACTTCGCCAATTCCTGCGTCCCGAGTTTATCAGCCGTGTGGACGAGGTTGTGTATTTCGCGCCGCTGTCGCAAGAGAGCTTCACGGCAATCGCATCGCTGATGCTTGCTGAGCTCAAAGGCCCGCTCGCCGAGCGAGGCATCACCTTCTCGTGGACGGATGAAGCGGCGGCGATGCTCGCGCAAATGTCTGCTGACGGCAAACGCGGCGCGCGCGATTTGCGCAATGCTGTGCGCCGTAAGGTGGAAAATCCGATCGCGATGATGCTTGTCGAGCAAGGCGACGCCGCTCCCGCGGCTCTTGAGGTCGTGCTCGAGAACGGCGAAGTCGTGGTAAAGTAAGAGACGGGCGATCGGCACTGCATCGGAAACAGGGAACAACATGCAGTGGTATATTCCCTCTTGCAACGGTATGATTTCTGTGCTATACTGAATATATAACCCCTATTTTCGCAAACGGAGGTTGAATCAATGAAACGAGTAACAGCCATGCTTCTGGCAGTTGTGATGCTTCTGGCGATGACCTGTGCGGTATCGGCAGAAAATGCGGTGACCGTGACAGTCGGCGCCATCGAGGGTGAAGTCGGCGATATGATCGAGGTGCCCGTGTCGATATCCGAAGGACATTATATGGTCAACACCCGTATTTTCCTGACATACGATCCGACGGCGCTGGAGCTGCAGAAGGTCTGCGACGATGCGGACAACCCCTATTTTGAAAATATCAACACCGATATTATTGACAGCTCCTTTATGTGGGCGGTCAAATCGCCCGAAGCCGGACGCTTCAATGCCATCTTTGCCACTTCGGCATCAACGGGCAACCGCACAGGCGGCGTGATCTTTACGCTGACCTTCAAGCTGCTGCGCGAAACAACGGGCGAGATCACCGTAACGATCCCCGAGCTGAAGACCAACAGCACGGGCGGTGCGGATGAAGCGGCGGCGCTGACCGTGGTGAACGGCGCGGTTGCGGTGAAGCCCTTTGACCCCACACCGGCGGTCAAGGGCGATGTCAACGGCGACGGTGCAGCGAATCTGCCGGATGCCGTGCGTCTGTTCTATTATGTCAACAATATGCTCAAGCTGACCGACAAGCAGATGGTCAATGCGGATGTGACGGATGACGGCAAAGTCAATCTCAGCGATGCCGCCAAGCTGTTCTATGTGATCAGCGGTGAGATGGAACTGTAAGAAGAAAAAACAAGGGATCGTTTGGTGAAAAACTTTTCGCTAAACGATCCCTTTTATTATTGCAAAACGGAAACGCTTGTGGTATAGTAAATATGTATAATTATCATTATAGGGGAGTTATGCCCTGATAAACCAACCAAAAAGGACGGGATCGTGTATGAAACTGTTTATCACGCCGGTTACTTCGGCACTGAACGAAGGTCTTTCGCTGCTCCGCTTCCGCGGGATTGAGCTTGCGGCATCGGCAGAAGATGCGGATGTTGTTGTGACCGTTGCAACGCAGGAGGCGGGTCTTTCGGTGTCCTATGACGGCGCGAAGACGGCAACCATCACTTACAGCCGCCGTGTGGAATTTTTCCGCGGCTTGTCGTACCTGCTCGCAGGCAAAGCGGTCGACATCCGCGAAAAGGCGCATTTTGCGTCCAACGGCTTTATGCTCGATTGCTCGCGCAATGCGGCACCGACGCTTGAGACCATCAAAGAGACCCTCGCCCGCATGGCACTGATGGGTCTGAACACGATGCAGCTGTACACCGAGGATATGTACACGCTGGAAGACCGCCCGTTCTTTGGTTATATGCGCGGCCGCTACACCGACGAAGAGCTCATCGCGGTGGACGACGCGGCGTATGCGCTGGGTATTGAGGTTGTGCCCTGCATCCAGACGCTTGCCCACCTGCCGACCGTGCTTCGCTGGAGTGCGTTCTCGCACCTCATCGACTGCAACGATATTATGATGGCGGGCGAGGACACCACCTACGAATTTGTCACCGAAATGGTGAAGAAGATGCGTAAGTGCTTCCGCAGCAAGCGCATCAACATCGGTATGGACGAGGCGCATATGATCGGCCTTGGCAACTATATGAAGAAGCACGGCGTGCGTTCGCGTGTGGACATCATGTGCGAGCATATCGCGCGCGTGCTGGGCATCTGCAACGAGTATGATTTCTCCCCGATGATGTGGAGCGATATGTTCTTCCACCTCGCGGGCGGTTCGTATAACGACGCCGAAAACGGCATTGACAAAGCGATCATCGACAAAGTGCCGCAGGGCGTGTCTCTGGTGTATTGGGAGTATTATTGTGCGGATAACGGTCGCTACGACACCGTTCTCAAACAGCACAAGCAGTTCAACAATTCCATCGTGTTTGCGGGTTGTGCGTGGAAGTGGAACGGTCTGCTTCCCGAGCTGAAGTTCTCGCTCAAAGCATCGCGCGCAGCACTGACGCAGTGCATCGGCAACGAGATCGCCGATGTGTTTGCAACCGCCTGGGGCGACGACGGCGCGGAGTGCCCGCTGAATGTGGTGCTTCCCGTGTTGCAGCTGTACGCGGAGATTGATTACCACGGCGGTGACATTTCCGACGAAGTGCTTGCGGAGCGTTTCGACGCGTGCATGGGCGCGTCGCTTGCGGACTTCCTGCTGCTTGACAAACCCAACCGCACCACGGAAAATCAGCCCGCGATCGGTCTGAACCCCACGAAGTACCTGCTGTATCAGGATGTGATGCAGGGTCTGTTTGACCGCCATGTGGATCCCGCGACCTTCCCGACCTTCTTCGCGGAGACGGCGGCGGAGCTTCGCGCGGCGGGCGAGCGCAACAAAGAGTATCAGTATCTGTTTGAATATGAAGCGTCCCTGTGCGACCTGCTCAGCATCAAGTCGGT
>JAZRTC010000122.1:0-27770 GCA_045651865.1 Acutalibacteraceae bacterium | reverse complement strand
TTTGTTTTTGTAGGTGAACACGATGTCATTCAGAACGAAGTCAACACCGGCGTTGGCGTTAACAGCAGCTTTATTCTCGCCGTCAACATAGATGCTGAAAGTAGCTTGGCCAATGTAGTAAACGGTGCCGTTAGCAGCTGTCACTGCAGTGGAGCAGGTCACAACATCGGTTTCAATGGTTTGGCCGCCAACAAAGGTGGTGGTGGTGTCGCCTTCGAGGCGAAGGGTCAAAGCCTCAGTGAGGTTCTGGTTTTGCTCAGCATCGATCTTGATACCGTTCAAGGAGGTCATCTTGACAACCTTGTCTTTCTCGGTGGAACGGAAATAGATCACAAACTGAGCAAAATCAGTACCGGCAAGAGCAGCCTTCATTTGACCTTCGTAGGAACCGTCAGCCAAAACCAACTTGGGATCATTGGGCTTGAAGAAACCAGCGTTGGTGATACCGACATCAGCATCAGCATTATCGTAGTAGTGAGCATCAGCAACTGTCTTCTTATAGGTGTTTTGAGCATCAGCGATATCCTCACCAGAGAACTCGTTGCCCCAATAGTCAACGCTTTCAATGTTTTGAATTGTGGTAGCACCATCTTTAATAGCGATACGGAGATCGGACTGCGGTGCAACATCGAACTCAAGGTATTTGACTTCCGCTTGGTTTACAGCAGAGAACCATGCGAAGGATGCAGCGGTCAGCGACAGAGCGCAGACACAGAGAACAGCGATCGAAACGATCAGAGATCTTTTGCTAACTTTCATTGTGTTTTCCTCCTAGAAAATAAAATTTGTTTTATATACCTCAAGTGTCAATGATTATTAAAAGAGAATTGAAATATGTATGCCGCGATCGGAGTTGGTTGTTTTGAAAGCTCTAGCTTAAAGTTTTAAGCTGTGAGTCTTGTCTCTCCCGAAATATCTTTCAGGGAACCCAACAGTGACTCTGAAGTTTTCAAACAACCGGTGAAGTTGATGATCAAACCGATGCGGCTTCGTCCTCGTCGGGAACCTCAAAGGTCATACTCATTTTCAATTCACCTCCCAAAATATCATCGACACATTCAGGGTCTTCACCCTCAAGCCAACAGACGATGGTGTATTTATCAATCTCGTCGACCACAAAGTCCTCGCGTTCAAAGTCACAGATCGTGACTGTATCTACAAAAGGTGTGGTCTCCGCTACGGGAGTGGGATCGACTTGTACACTACCCTCTTTGGTTCGTTTGGCGTACACGGTAGATTCACCGTTTTTATAAATTTGCACACGGACCGCTTCATCAACTGCGAGTTTCAAGTGTTCGATCTTGATAAACGCGCGATAGTCGATATCTTCGGTACCCGTGTTTTTAACATAAAATGTATAGGCAAAATAGTTTCTGCCGTTGTGAGAGCCGCCTTCATGTTCGTGAAGGTTTTTAGGCATCCATTCAAAGGTGATGTTGTCCATCCCTTCGTAGGCTTCACCGTGGAGTAAGGCAGTGTATTCGGAAAAGTCCTCCATTTCGGAAAGGATGAGACCGCGCTCGCCATCCGAAGAACTGACCGTAAAACGACCGATGCCGTTCGTAGAAAACAGCGAGAATAAGTAGAGCAGCAACACGATCAAGAAGAGTGCCAGCACGATCACCGCTGTGATACGAATGCCCATTTGCAGACGCATGATCTGCTTGCCGGTGCGTTTAACCGTCAATTTATGTAACGGTGTGAAATCCACATTGCCTTGCTCATCCAGCGGCAACGCTTTTTCGTTCGCCATCGGACTCTCCTCCCTTCCCTATCTGTAATAATAAATTAACCGAACATCTGGCTTTCACGGACAAACTCGCCGATATAAGCGCCTTGCATATAGGAACAACCGATGGACATCAGCACTTCGGAATGTTCCTTGGTGTCAACACCCTCTGCCATTAACTGAGCACCGAGTTTGGTGCCGAGTTCACCGAGAGTATTGGCGATTTCTTTGGCGCGCTCGCTTGTCAACAGCTGGTCGACAAACGAGGCGTCAAAGCGAAGATAATCAATCGGGTATTCGCCGAGCTGTGTGACGGAGAGACCTTCTCCGCCAATGCCCGTCACCGCAACCTCCAGTCCCTTTTCCTTTACAAGCGCAAAGGCTTCAGACAGGTTTTGCGGTTTTTCCAAAAACGAAGACGCCGACAGCATCACGCAAACCTGAGACGGTTCCAAACCCGCTTTTTCAATCTGACGAAGCACATTATCCACAAAATAGCGTTTGCAAAAATACTTCATCGAGACAGGCATAAAAAGATGCGTGATCGTACGGTCTTTTTCGCGTTGACGGCGGATCATATCCGACATTTCGACGAATGACCATTTGCCGAGCTCCACCGCCTGGTTGGAGCGTTCGGCAATCGGCATAAACAGTTCGGGAGAGAGCGTGCCGAGTTTCGGATTGTTGATGCGGATCTGCGATTCAAACCCGTAGAGCTTGGCATCAATCATATCATATACCTGACGATAGACAAGCTCGATCGGCGGCGGGGATTGCCGCTTTTTTGTTCCGGGAGCGATCGGAGACGAAACCACATCATCCTGCGGTTTTACAACCGTTTCACTCATAAAAGCCCCTCCTTTGACTAGCACCCATCCTATCAGAACGAGAGCGTGAGATAATCGCTGTAGTGCAAGGTGTATGCACCGGTCACTACATCTCTTACAACTACAAATGCACGAAGATACTGTGCATAGCCTTTTGTAAAGTCGATCGAAATTGTGTATTGTCCCGTAGTAGAGTTCCAAGCTTCCGCTTTATAGACAAGGGTTTCATTGGAATCCACGCCCGGGAACTGCACAACATCGGGACGTTTCGCGATAACAGCACCGCAGAAAACCAACTCTTCATTTACATCCAGCAAAGCCTGTGCCGTTACGACAGCTGTGTGATCATTTTCAGTTCGATCGTAGTCAACAGCATATTCATTTACGATCACATCGGCTGTTGTTGAACTTGATGCATCGTTCGGAGTACAAATCAATTTGATATCCGTCGATACAATAAATGAATATGTGTTAGATGTACCCAAAGAAACGGTAGTGCCATCTTGCAGATACATCTCCCAGTGATAATTGCTCGGTGCAACGGCTTTAACATATTGTCCGTCTTTGAGCGACCAATAACATGCGATCTCCGTCGGGGAATCCCCTATCGCGGCAATATCACTTACATACAGTTTTCCGCCGTGTTCTTTGTCGTACACGAAAGTATCGTTCTGCAAAGCTTGCAAGTAGAAGTCTTTGCCTGCCACGAGGGAATCTGTACCATATGTTTGAAGCCATACGATATCGGATGCATCCGATATGTCGTGAACAACATTGGGTTGCGCTGCACCGGAACCAAATTTTGCGGTTACGATAACATCACCATACATCAAGCAAACATATTCAGAGGAGGACGACAAAAATTTGCCGTTGCCGTCATACCATCCAAGGAAACCGGGTACATTCTTCGGAACAGACAGAACCACCGTAGAACCGTAAGAAAGTCCGGAGATTGTTTGGTTTGATGTAATTGTACGATCCGCATCATCATTGTCGGTGTACATTTTAACCGTGCCACCATTAACATTCAGGTTTAGATCGCACGAGACCGGATCACCGAACATAGGATAAATGATATTGGTATCATCCGTCAGCTGATAAGCGATGTCGCGACAGTTTTGCGAAAATCCTTGAATCGGTTGCGTTGACCAAGCACCGGTCGTATTATCATCGGAATACATCCGCGCATTTTCGGCGTCAGGATTCCAGTAGACAATATTCTGGTTGTCAAACGACCAACCAAGGAACTGTTTGGACGGGTCATGAGCATCTGTGCAATCGGTTAACTGATCTAAAGTTAATTGTACGGTTTGACCGTAGCGGGTTTTCGAAATCTCAAACGATTTATCGGTTCCCTCTTGATCTTTGTAAGAAGCTACAGGCGGCGTATAATCACTGCCATCGGAAGCATCTTTACCACCAATTGCGAGATACTTGTACACCGCGTCAGTTCCACACGGGAACGAATACAGTCGAATACCTCTGATACGTACATACAAGAGATAGTCCCCGGTTTCAGCGCCGCTTTCTTCGTTCAAAGAGTCTCTGTACCACTCTGTCAGATTAATGTAGCCGGATGCGGATCCCGAGAGGAACGAAGAATGAGGAAGCGATCCATCAACAAGCTCTTTTGATGACAGAATGCCACCGCTTGCCGCATCGTAGAACGATAACCAACGCGGAGACCACGAACCCTTTTCAACATCTTTGTTGACATCTTTATAATAAATGTCCGCATAAATCGCAAACGATGTTTTGGATGTCTCGGACTGATCCACCGCAAAATACAAATAGACATCATCGTCTTTTGTAGCAGGATCATCATGTTGTATATCGATGTATCCGAGATAATCACCGAGTCCATATTGACCACCAAGAGATACATACCCCATTGATGCGGAGTTCAATGTTGCTTGATGAAGTTCTGAAGGTGTCGAATCTTCTCGGTTGTAGATGCTTGTCATGGATTCCGGGCAAGTATAGGTCACTTTTTTGAGCTGTTCAATGTAACCCATATCTTCGCGGGGATCCAACAAATCAATAATACCGGTAGAATATTGATGACTCGTACCGGAAACACGCTCAGAACTCGTAATTTCAGGAGCAACAACTTCAAGAGATGTGCTGTCCATCGCTTTGGCAGCCGTAGCATATCGCACATGAATCGAACAACCCGCGGGAACCGTGAAATCAATCGATTTCGCAACCACATAACCGTGCTCTTGATTTTCTTTAATCAAATCAGGTCGGAGGTTGTTCTCGGACAGATACGAATATATCGGCAGCTGTTTGTCATACGGCCCGGCAGACAATATACCGTTTGTGTTACCGGTATAATACTCACCGAACGCCTCACCCAGCACATCATAACGATGTGTACCGAGAGACTTGAGCACATACTCGATCTTCGCTGCATTTCCATTCGAAGGATCACCAAAAGCGGTGTTCATCGAGGTGGATGTATCGAAACCGATATACAGCGAACGCGACGCCAATAACGAGTACGGCAAATTAACGGGGATTGAAACGGTATAATCCGTTACGCCGTTATTTGTGATATGAAGCGAATCTTCTTCCACATGCCAGAACGCGGCTTTTTCGCCTTGTTGTGTTAATCCGCCTGTTTCAACAACAGAAGATGGGTTCTCTATTGTGGGCCTGAGCAGATCCACTTCACCTTTTACAACATCGTCGTCCTTGATCCATCCGGCATACAATGTCAGATTTTCGGATACAGGTTTTTCGGAAATATCATAATAGTTCTCCCAATCCTCATCTGTATACCAGCCAACAAATGTATAGCCTTTGCGTGTCTTATAACTTTCCACCACAGAATCGGAAACATACTGTTCATTTGCATTCTTCAAGACATGCACCGTTCTGGTCAGATGCTCCGTTTCGGAAGTGGCGGGATCTTCGGGAATGTTGTTATCAAACGTCACCGTATAAGACGACGCCGGAGAAGAACTTAAATAGAAGTGATTAACGGTGAAATCCGAACAAGTGCCGAGATTGCCCGCTGTGTAGAAACGGATACGTTCCAAGCTAATGATATTACCGTAACCGTTTGTTTCCGTAAACCACGAGCGAAGATCAATAACGCCCGCATAATCGCCGTTCTGATAAGTACCGTTATAATCTTCTTGCATATAGTCCTTATAAGAACGGATGTTATAGGTTTGCGGAGGAACATGAACGAGCTGACCTGCCGCGGACTTGGTGTTGTAATTGGAAAGCCACGGTTTGAGATTTTCAACAAAAGAAAGTCCGTTCAATTCATTATTCGGTGTGTATTTGTTCGCTTGCAACAGGAAAGTGGAATACGAATCTTCCGATTGCGAAATTGAGAAATGCAAATACGGGGTATCGTTGAGATCCACAAACAAGCCACTCATTTGGTTGTTACCGCTGGTGACATAATGATAGTCGAGGGCATTTCCTTTATCATCTTTCACACCGGATTTGTAGGATGAAGAACCCGTCAAAGCACCGTAATTAACGGATATCCAAGACCACCGATTGCCTTCGCCTGCAGCAACTTTGTCGGGATTGGAACGAACTCGAAAATCGTTGTAACCATCGGGCAGATTGTCGTCGTCAGGGGCACCGCCATCGGGAAGATGTCGCACATCGGTGATCAGTTCGTTTGAGTTGTCTCTTTCCAACTGATTATTATTATCGTCATCTTGGAATTGAGAGTTCTTATCGTGTGCATCCCATTGGGCGTCTTCATCCCAATCACGAGACAACTCAGAGCTGTTACCGCTGGTAAACAACCATGTTCGTGTGTTGCTGGCATTTTCCAGCATGCCATGGGATTTTGCCGGCAACAAATCCACTGTTTTTTCGGACAAGCCGTCGAAGTACATGTAGTTGAACAAAACGGAATCGTTTACTCCGTCACCGTTGACATAGAATCCGACACCTTTGACCGTAATGGTTGCATTGGTCGATGTGATCAACTTTTTATCCAACAACCACGCGCGAATATCCAAACATCCATTTTCGGATGTTGGCAGATATTGCGAAACCGCCGGTGTCTGATCCAATGACAGATAATATCCACTCGTTTCGGTTTGGATCGAAACGGCACCATTACGGAAGAAATAGTGCTTTGCATTAGTATTATCATTTCCGACATTGAAATGCAATGCAAATGTACCGGTTGCGTTGTTGTTGCATTTAAGAGAATAATACAAATACGGTGTTTTGTTTAAATCAACAACATTATCTTTGTTTTTCGAGTTGATGAATTTGGTGTTTGTTTCATAATACGGTGTAATATCACCATTCGAGTTAATACCGGAAATAATTTTGATGCGATCGTTATAATCACTGTCGGTAGTATTGATCGTTCGTGTATCCGGATATTTCGACGCGAAATCAACTGACAAACCGGAATTTAACTTCGCCAATACTTTATTGCTCGTTCCGGAGTTTTCACTTTGATACGGAGTATTGCTATAATCCGCAGTATTACCCGAATAGGTTTTTTGACCCGATTTAACCCTTATTGTAAGTTCTTGGACATGGAGTTGATACTTAGCACCATCATAGTGAAAACGAATAAATGTAATACCTTCAATACCCAGATCGTCAAGTAATATCTGTCCGCACTCAGGCATCTGCAAGCGCAAACAACCTTTCAAATCCTCATCAAATGAGGCACTCGGAGTTACAATCGCCTCACCAATGTCCGTTTTACGGGAACGATAGGAATATGTTGTATACTGTTCCTGCCATATAGTCATCGTGATCGGTGCATACGCCATTTCTCCAGTGTCTGTACCATTAACTATTTTTGTAAGATAATAACTATAATATAAAGAATAGTGAGTTTTATAATTCGGACCAGTCGAGAAATCAAATTTAGTTTTTGAAGAATTCAGATAATAATCCGTCGACCAATCTGCATTATATACAGGGTATGTAAAGGTTCTTTCATCAGAATTACCGGTAGGCGTTTTGATCGATGTATTATTATCTCTGGGCCACGAATAAGACTTCCCGACATAATTTGGATTACGAACGCTATCGGTATTCTGCGGATCCATCGGCATCGTACCCCAACTGGAGGGTTTGAGTGCTTCGGAGGTCAGATGAAGATAGTTAAATGTTACCGAAATGTCGGCATAGTTTTCACCGTTGACATCTTTCATCTCGTTTTTATCTTTATATACAAGCAGACGGATGGAGGAAATGGCGTTGACATCGCCTTTGTAGAGATAATTCCAAAGGTCAATGCAGCCGGTTCCCGAACCGGGAATCGCATAGCAAGAATTACTATCGAAATAACTTTTTACTCCGGGGCATTCCGTTGTCTGTTTAATTTCTACCGCTGTACCGTTCCACGAAAATACAAGAGTTTTATTTATCTTTGATGTCGTCTCTCTTCCTTTTTGTAAATTGATCATGATCGACCAACGCATACCCGGTTCAGCATTAACCGAATAATTCAAATAGCGCATCGAGGTCAAATCCTGAGTCGACGGTACATCAAAGGTAATAAAATGATCATAACCACCGTAATACTCACGATTATAAAATTGACCGACAAATTTAAACTCTTCTGTTTGATATGCCGAAACCGTGATAGAACCGTCACCGCCATTATCCGGCTGTGTATACTTAAATGTCGGAGTCTGGGGGTTTTGAATAACCTTGTTGTTCGTTTTATCGTAATAGTCATCTTCGTCGACGATAGAGCCGATTTCAGGTGTTCCAACCTTAGCGGATCTGTTTCCTACAATTGAACGATACGCCCACGTTGCACGGTCGATCATATCGTCGAGCATATCCAGACGGTTAGCATACACGCATCGGTCGCTGGAATTTCCACCCAATGTCACTTCATCAAAAGTAGTCGGAGAGACCGCCCACGGGAAATGATCACCGGCTTTCACGGCAATAATATCCGGTTCAGTGATTTTGCTGACATCGATGGTTTTGGTGCCAAAGAACATATAACGAACACGCAGTTTCGCGTTTTTACCCGTCATATATACATTGAGCGATTTCAATGAGACGGTGCCGGACATAAAACTTCCATTGTAATAGTCCGACTTCAATTTCGCTAAATCGATCACACCCGTGCGCGCAGAAGCGGACGAGCTCATCGATTTATACACATAGTTCGGGTAGGATTTGAAATAATTACTTCCCATCATACCGGAGCAATTGTCAAGACTAAGACCGGAACCGGACAGAAAACAATCGGAATAACTTCCGCTGCTACCAAAATCAAAATGGAAAGCAACGGCCGCATCATCGCCGTCAAGCTCATAAGAATAGTATAAATACGGCGTTTCCGACAAATTGATACTGACAGAACCGTTCGAAAGAGTCTGTGTCTTATAATCCGAATCCGATGTGGTGTTACAGGTCATATAGGTACTACCGTCAAGCGTGCGCCAGAATCCGGTCATGGTACCCGAACCTTTTTTTAAATCGATCACACTGGATTTTTTATACACATCCGGCGCTTCATAGTCATCGGATACAACCCAGTTTTGAGTTTTGGCATAAGAACCAGCATCGATATGTTGCGACCCAACGGGAGTGCCGTAAGTGGGGATGGCATTCGCAGATTCCGTCGATACCCACGGATACACCGTATCGGGTGTCGATGCGGACGCATACACATTTTCAACATTAAATGTGAAGTTGTTGATCGTCAGCTTAGATTTGGGAGGAAGAGTCAATATAATATCACGCACATGCACCAAATTATCCTCGGGCATAAATCCGGCAGGATAGCCGGCATCGTCAACACCAGTTTTCTGTACATAGCCTTTACACACAGTATGAAAATCGATTGTTACGTTTTGATATTTTTTGACGATATCATTTATATTCTCACAATTGGAATATTTCTGGATCATTTGATCCATATATGCATAAAACCCTTTTTGTGTATAGCTCGACTTATAACCACCGTTATCTTTGGTTGTTATATTCGCACCCAACAAAGCCATTTTCATGGTAATATCTTGCTTTGTTGCATTTTCACCAAATTCAAGATCTGCATCGAACACCAACGATTCCAATTCGTTGACATTGACATAACGATTAATATACCATTTAAAAACGGCATCTTCATTTTCAGAGGGATTTAAAAACACAAAACTACCGTCATCAATGCGCTGTGCACGACCGCCTTCGCGCGCACCATTCTCCCCCTTCAAAATCTCACCGGGTACACGCGGCGTGAGCGAGCTTTGCGGGTTTAACGCAGAACGACCGAGTGCAGCAACCGAGAAGTCGACATATTCGCCGTTATACAACGGCTTCACGTTCTCGTCGCCCGCCAGAGTGTGATTGATATACTCTATGGTAATATAGTCGCCGTTATCCCAATCCGGCCAGTAATTAAGGCAGTTCATTTGTTCATAATATTTATAAAGGAATTTATAAAAATCAACAGAAAAATCAACGGCATTGTAATTTGTAAAAAAGTTATTTTCGCCGTTATAAGAGGATTGTCCGGTCTTAACGGTACCATTATAAATATCGTAAATCGAAAATCCGGAATAGAATTTAGAACCGTCAGCGGCGGTATATTCTACAGGTTCCAGAATATCTGTATTTGCTTTTGGGGAAAGTGCAGTATCCCAGTCTGCGATCAAAAAATAGCCCTGGTTCGTTGTGTTAGGGTTGATCAGTGTACGTGTTTGGTCATGGTAAACGGTGATGCACAAAAAACCATTATAGCTGCAATTGCCGGTGAAAGAAAACATCAAATAGGGGTTTTCTTTCAAATTAATTTTTTGGCCGATCTTGGTTGTGATGCTGACCGACGATTTAGTACTCGATGTAGCACCGCCGATTTCTTTTTTTGTTTCGATACGAACATTTTCGGTTTCATTATCTTTCACGATGTCGATATACGACTCGCAGTTGCTTTCTGTAACATTCGAATCCGTTGATTTCAAGAAATCCGTACGGCTATTGGCTTTTTTATATGCGCCGCTAGCTGTGCTATCGTTGTAATATACTTCGCCAAGAACAACAGGCTTCAAATCTATCATTTGAACAAGACTGCTTCTATTCAAAGCGTTAACATGACCGGGATTGGTCGCCGATGTTAACATAACACCGATAAATGTAGCGAACAAGCCGACAAAAACGGAAAGAGCCACAAAGAAAGAAAGCGTTTTGTACGATATTGTTTTTGCATGTTTTTTCAAAAATTTCATAAACAAAAAACTTCCTTTCTAACGATTTATATGATTATACAATATAATATATAGATTTGAAAAGTAAAACACATAAAATAAACATTTTATGTAACATCAAAAAACAAACTGGGTTAATAACGCTAGCAAAAATAAAACAAACATGATATGTTTTAAAATCCACATTATATAAAAGTTACAAATCCATAAAACATATTGTAATATCATCTCGACGAAGTTTATCAAAAGAGAATATTTCAAGCGCTTTAGAGGGTGTGATCGGTTGGGGCGAAGAAATTATGCCTGACAGATGCAACAGCTTCCCTATTAAGTCCTCGGATCGCGGGTATCGCTTACGAAGCTCGCCCATATCCAGATCACGGTCGCGTTTGGATAAACGGCGTCCCTCGGCATTGACAAGAAGAGGAATATGAATGAACTGCGGAGGGGTAAGATCAAGCGCTTTGTACAGCTGCAGTTGCGGTGCAACAGAGGAAAGCAGATCTCTCCCCCGCACCACCTGTGTAATCCCCATCGCAGCATCATCAACCACGACTGCCAGTTGATAAGCAAACAGACCATCCGAGCGGCGAAGTACAAAATCGCCCCATTCTTCCTTTACATTGAGATATTGTTCACCGTACAAGCCGTCCGTAAATGTATATGTGCAATTGTCAGCTTTCATACGCATTGCCGGCGGACGGGTTTTACACGCCCGTTCTGCGTCACTCAAACCGCGACAGGCGCCGTTATACAACACCCGTCCGTCGGACGCGTGCGGCGCACTTGCCGCGTGAAGTTCATCCCGACTGCAATAACACGGGTAGATCAACCCTTTTGTTTCCAGTTTCTCAAGCGCTTGTTCATAGAGCGCTGATCGCTTGCTCTGAAAATAGGATTCATCCAGATCCGACGGCGTTGGACCTTCGTCATATTCCAGCCCAAGATAAGCCAGATCGTCCAGCAACTGCTCTGTGTAAGCAGGTTTGCAACGAGCTGTGTCGAGATCTTCAATGCGCAACACCGCCTGTCCGCCTTCGGCCTTTGCGGCAAGCCAGGATATTAACGCACAAAAAACATTCCCGAGGTGCATTCTGCCGCTCGGGCTAGGCGCAAAACGACCGCGAGGTATGATCATCGGCAATACACATCCTTTTCGAAATCGTACGGGCGCATCCTATCCAATGTGCCCGAAGATCAATGCTGTTCATCCAATGTGAGAGAAAATGCAGGCAAAAATTCCTCCAAAAAACAATCCGCTGCAGGAATGTGCATAGCGCGGACAGCATCCTCGGTCGATTTGCGTGCTGCCGCAAATTCACCGTTGCCCTGCGCCAGTTCTTCTACACATTTTATCAATGCCGCCAGTTTGTCAGCGGCTTTAACAAGCTTTGCTTCATCACTGTCAGTTTCATCAAAATACGGACGGTAGTGTGGCCGAAGATCCTCAGGCAGCATGGAAATCAGCTTATCGCATGCCACCGATTCCAGTTGTTTGTAAGCATCGCGAATAGCAGGATTATCGTATTTTACAGGAGTGGGCAAATCACCGGTGATGATCTCCGAAGCATCGTGATAAAGGGCAAGCAGCACACATTTCCCTTCATCGATCACGCCACCGAAACGCGTGTTTGTCAATACCGCCAGTGCATGTGCGATTACTGCAACATCCTGTGAATGTTCACACAAATTCTCACGACGGATATTACGCATCAGCGCCCATCGGTCGATGTGTTTCATTCTCGAAAGCATTGCATAAAACGGACTACCCATACGATGTGTCATTCCTTTAAATTTGATGATACATATTATATCACACGGTTTCACTCTTGTAAAGCACGAAAACCTGTGGTATACTTTTCCAAAAGGAGTGATCGCAATGGTACATTTCGGCAACGAGTGGGATACTTTACTGAAAGATGAATTTGAAAAAGAATATTATATACAACTGCGTGAATTTTTAAAGCATGAATACAGTACAAAACGGATCTATCCGGATATGTATCACATTTTTAACGCACTTCAATCCACCTCATACAGCGACATAAAAGCCGTCATTCTGGGGCAGGATCCCTATCACGGCGCAGGACAGGCGCACGGCCTTTGCTTCTCGGTGCAAAAAGGTGTTCAGCCGCCACCCTCGCTTGTGAATATTTTTAAAGAACAGCAAACGGATGTCGGCATCACACTCCCCTCTCACGGTGATCTGACAGCATGGACAAAACAAGGCGTGCTTTTGCTCAACACTGTCCTGACCGTACAGGAAGCTCTCCCAAACAGCCACCGCAACAAAGGCTGGGAAATCTTCACAGACCGTGTAATCTCACTTTTAAATAAACGCTCTCAACCGATGGTATTTCTGCTTTGGGGTGCAAACGCAGGTGCAAAAGCATCCCTTATTACCAACCCGAATCATCTGGTTCTGAAAACAGTACATCCCAGTCCGTTATCCGCTCACCGCGGATGGTTTGGTTGCCGTCATTTTTCCAAGACCAACACATTCCTGCAACAAAACGGTATGGACCCGATTAACTGGCAGTTATGATCCTAAGACACATCCTGTATCGGATGTGTCTTTTTTTATTTACTCCCGCATATAGATAGAGCAAAACATGAAGGGTGTGACAACAATATGCGCGACCAAGAGGATCTTCAAGCCTTGATAGAACAGTACAACCGCGAAATGATGGCACAATATGCGTCGGTAGCAATCCCCGCACAACAGGATACGCCTGTCCCAGCTTCATCTGTATCACAAGATGAGCCTGCAGATCCCGCAGAAGAAGTAACAACATCATCCGAAAACGACAACGACGGATTGATCGACACAGGCCGTTTGCAGGTGCGTGTCAGTACCGAAAATCAGGCAATCCCCATCCCCGGAGCTGTCATAACCGTTACAAGACAAACCGACGGGCAACCCGAACTGATCCGCACCGTAATTGCCGACGATAACGGCTTGACACCGTTTCTGGATCTTCCGACAAAAGACCGTCGTTTGTCGCTGGAACCCAACCATCCCGAACCGTATGCTGTCTATACCGTAGATGTAACGGCAAACGGGTATTTCCCGAAGCGATTTATCGATCTGCCTGTTTACGGCGGAGTAACCGCTGTACAAAATGTCAGTATGATCCCGCTACCCGAAAACGGTGACAGCGATGCGGTATTATCTTATCCGCAAAACGCCCCCGCATTATAGGAGGTGCAACCGACAATGCCTGAATCTTTCCCTGTGATTCCCGCCACGATAACCGTACACCTCGGCGCACCGGATTCCGACGCTGATAATGTAACGGTCAATTTCCCCGATTACATTAAAAATGTAGCCTCCAGCGAGATTTATCCTACATGGCCAGAAGAAGCCATCCGTGCCAATATTCTGGCGCAAATTTCCTTTGCATTGAACCGCGTTTTTACCGAGTACTATCCATCCCGCGGATATGATTTTGACATCACCAACACCACCGCATTCGATCAGGCATTTGTAGACGGTCGGGATACATTTGATAATATCAACCGTATTGTGGATGAGATTTTCAACGATTATCTGCGCCGTCCCGATTCAATCGAGCCGTTATTCGCACAATTTTGTGACGGCGTACAAACGACTTGCGATGGCTTATCCCAATGGGGTACGGTAACGCTCGCCGAACAAGGGCTAACAGCTTTTGAAATCCTGCAAAGCTTTTACGGAGATGATCTGCAGCTGGTAGAAAATGCCGCTGTTGCCGATATCCCCGACTCATACCCGGGAATTGCACTGCAACTCGGGGACAGTTCGCAAGAAGTGGAAGAAAAACAAATTCAGCTTAACCGCATCTCCCGTAACTATCCCGCTATCCCCAAAATTCCCGTTGTCAACGGTAGTTTTGGCGAAAGTACCGAAGAAGCCGTGCGTGCCTTTCAACGGATTTTCAATTTAGAAGAAGACGGTGTGATCGGTAAAGCTACCTGGTATAAAATTTTTATGATCTACAACGCTGTCAAACGATTATCTGAACTGGATTCCGAAGGTTTACGGGCAGATGAGCTTCCGCAACTATATGTTCGCGAGTTATCCGTCGGCGACCGCGGCGACTTTGTGTGGTTGGTACAGTATTATCTGGCTGTTGTCAGTGCTTTTTACAACACCGTTCCCGAAGCTTCTGTCACCGGTGAATATACAGAAAACACTGCACAAAGTGTGCGTGGGTTTCAACAAACCTACGGATTGCCGCAGACAGGTAATATCGATTTTCAAACCTGGAGGGATCTGTACCGCGCCTACCGCGGCATCGTACAGAATGCTCCGACACTGGAAGGCGGAACATTGCGCTATCCCGGACTGCAATTGCGCATCGGCAGCCGCGGAGAGTATGTCAGTGCACTGCAGACCTATCTCAACACCGTTGGCGAAACCTACACCTCTATCCCCGCTCTGCCTGTTACAGGATATTTCGGACCGCAAACCGAAACCGCTGTATCAGAATTTCAGCAACTGTTCGGGTTGACCGTTACGGGTGCTGTGGATCCGTTTACATGGGAGGCGATCACCTCGCTGTACAGCGACCTGTCTCTCGGTAGCAATCGTCAGGCAGGACAAAATCCGGGCGAAACGATCACTCAGGAGGTGAGCTGAATGGATACACAAGTCGTAAAAGAAATACAAGAAGCGTTGCGTTTGTTATCATTTTACGATCCTCGTTTAATCCCCGTCGCCGTAGACGGTGTTTACGGCCATCAGACGGCAGATGCCGTTCGTATTTTTCAGACTTTATACGGACTGAATCCCACGGGAGAAGTGGATAACGCCACCTGGGAGGAGCTTCGCGACAGCGCCAACGAGCGCCGAACGCCTCCCCCGTCTGCGCTCTATGTGTTTCCGCATCCCGAATATGTGCTTGAACCTGATGAAACCAATGTCACTGTCGGCTTAATTCAATTGATTCTGCAAGAGTTATCTCGCTATTACAACAACATTAAAGCTGTTGATGCAAGCGGCACATACGACGCGGCAACTGTGAAAGAAATTCAAAACATTCAAAAACTTCACCGTTTGGAAGATGACGGTAAGGTGAATCTGGAAACTTGGAATGTGCTTTCGGTTTTGTTCAATAACCGATTCGATACCACAAGAAGGTGACGATGTGCAAAAACGATTGTTTTTCCGAAACGCCGCGATCCTGACCGTCACCTCACTTCTTCTTCGCAGTATCGGCATACTGTTCCGTATCTATGTCAGCAATCGGATCGGCGCAGAAGGAATGGGATTGTATCAGTTGATCGTATCGGTATATGTGCTTGCGGCTTCGTTTGCAAGCTCCGGACTGACAACGGCCGTTACACGGCTTTGTACCGATGAACTGGCATATGAACGACACTATTCAGCAAGGCGGATTTTATATATATCCGTTTTGCTCAGTATCGCCATCGGCATCGTCTCGGGAATCCTGATCTATGGCGGTGCAGATGTCATTGCTGTACGGTTTTTGCACGATTCCCGTGCAATCTCGTCTTTGCGTATTCTCACGATCAGTTTGCCGTTTATGGGAGCCTCCTCCTGCATCAAAGGGTATTTTTTTGCAAGGCGAAAGGTCACAAGCTCGTCTGTTGCGCAGATCCTGGAACAATTGGTGCGGATCGTTTCCATTCTAGTGATATTGGAGCTTCGCCATGTCTTCACCGTAGAAGGTGCCTGCTTTACGGTTCTGCTCGGTGACACCGTAGCAGAAGCGACATCCTGTCTGTTTATGACGATATGCTATATAATCGACCGACGCCTTTTAAAAAGCAACAACAGAGAACCTTGCAAACATCCCATACAACAAATCCTGCACATTGCGCTGCCGATTACCGGAGGACGCTATCTGAGCAGCGGACTGCGCACCGCCGAAAACATCCTTGTTCCGGACACCTTGTATCGCTTCACTGCATCCAGAGAAACGGCACTGGCGCAATTCGGTATGTTGAAAGGGATGGCGTTGCCATTGATTTTCTTTCCTTCCTCATTTCTGACAGCTTTCACCTCTCTGCTGATCCCTGAAATATCGGAAGCGAAAGCCTTATGCCACACCAAGCATCTTCGTCGAACCGTAGACAGGGCCATCCACCTGACACTGCTTTCCTCCTATCTGATCAGCGGCATATTTCTCGTGCTTGCCTATCCGCTCGCCGAGCTCGTCTATCACGACAAAGAGGTCGGTCGGATGCTGTTGATGCTGGCACCGCTTGCACCCATTATGTATCTGGAAAGCGTTGTTGTCGGGATTCTCAAAGGACTCGATCAGCAAACGCATTCGTTGCTGTACAGCGTGGTGGATTCTGCATCACGCATTGTGTTGATCCTGCTGTTTGTGCCTCGATACGGTATAGACGGGTTTTACGGCGTTATGGTGTTCAGCAATCTGCTGACTTGTATTATGAACACCGCACGCTTGCGCAAAGTAACCGATCTGCACATCCCAATCGGGAAATGGTTTGTACGACCGTTGATTGGTTTGGCTGTCTCCTGCGGTGTACCTCTTTTGCTGACAAAATTCTCCGGATTGACCCCCGATGACCCCGTTCTGTATTGCGTCACATCCATCGTGATCATATCTTCGCTGTATATTGTACTGATGCCGTTTCTGAAATGTGTAGAAAAAAACGATTTCATTACTGTTCATACACAAAAAAACAGGACTGTCATTCACTGACAGTCCTGTATTTTATAAATGTTCCAGCAACAATGCGGCGATCTGGCGGCAACGCAGACGCTGGATATTCTGATCTTCATCGTCTGTGCCGGTCAGCTCAACCATAATCATAAATCCGTTTCCATACACAAGCAATTGATTGTGTACAGGGCTGAACCATGCGGTTTCGCCGAGATTCGGACACGCTTGCAGATCCGGATATCCTTTCAACATACCGTAAAACGCATCAATCGGTCTTTCGCAAACCTCCACATTAAGCACCGTCTTCGTAGCAACGCCGATGCTTGTGAGGATTGTTCCCTGCCCCGAAACCATGGGAGCGCCCATTTCCACGCCAACCGCTTCGGAGATCTCCTGAGCGGTCAGCATATCCTCCAGCTTCTCCTCAATCACCGCAACCGTCGTCTGTGTCGTAGGAGCAGTGGTTGTCGTCTGCTCGGTTTCATCAGGGGTATGACGGCAAGCCGAAAAGCTGAAAATCAAGGATAAACAAAGAATACTGACAAGAATACGAATTCGCATACGATCACCTCTGAGAAGAGTTTACCACAAAAGGCAAAAAAATGCAAGTCGGCTCATTCTTGCAGCATAGCCATAATGATCAAGGCTGCTTTATCGGCTGCAAACTGCACCACTGTTTCAAACGAAACAGGAGCAGAGCCATCCGCCAGATCGGAAATGATCCGAAGCACCAAAAACGGAATGTTATTCTGGAAGGCAACCTGTGCAATCGACGCGCCCTCCATTTCCGATGCCATAGCACCAAACGAGGAAGCGATTTCCAAACGGCGCTCAGAGCTTGCAACAAACTCATCTCCCGATGCAATTACGCCTTCATAACAAGCGTGTTCATCGCCGAGAACGGCGGACGCCGCCTTAACAGCACGCGATATAAGTGCTTTATCCGCTTCAAAATAAGTCGGTTTGTCAATCTGATCGCCGTAGTCTCTTCCGAGAAAGCCTTTGACATAACCAAACGGACGCAAATCAAAATCATGCTGAACAAGCAATGTTCCGACCACAACATCAAGAACCTGAAGTTTTTCGGACACGCCACCCGCAACGCCGACATTGATGATCGCTTCCACAGCATAACGGTCAATCAGCATCTGCGCACAAGCGGCGGCATTCACTTTGCCGACACCGCACTTCACAACAACGGCCTGCTGACCGCAAAGCATTCCGTCATAAAAGGTCAGCCCTGCCGTTGTTTGTGTTTGCACTTCGGTCATTTTGGATGTCAGAAGCGCAACTTCCGAATCCATTGCGCCGATAATTCCGTATTTCATATCTTTCACCTCAGGTGTTTTTGTCAACCGTGTGGAAATTTTTAAGATTGCCGCTTTTGGAATGGCGTTCATACAGTTTATTTTCGATGTCTTCAGGCGTAATATCCTGCATCGCCATCATCACCAGCAGATGATACGCCAGATCGGCAATCTCGCCGATCGTCTCGGCATTATCGCCGTTTTTGGCGGCAATAATCGTTTCGGCACTCTCCTCACCGACTTTTTTGAGAACTTTATCGAGTCCCTGTTCAAACAGATAATGTGTATAAGATTTTTCTACCGGATGATCACGGCGTTCCAGAATTGTCTGATAAACCTCTTTCAAACAGCTCATAATAAGCCCTCCTCAAAACTTCTGAAGAAACACGAATGTGCGCCCGTATGACACGCCGCACCTGTTTGCTCGACCTTGACAAGCAATGTGTCGCGATCACAGTCACCCGCAATAGAAACAACCTTCTGGAAATGGCCGCTTGTCGCGCCTTTATTCCAATATTCCGAGCGGGAACGGCTCCAGAACCAGGTCGTGCCTGTTTCCAGAGTGCGTTGCAGGGACACGCGGTTCATAAATGCAAGCATCAACACTTCACCCGTGGATGCTTCCTGTACCACAGTCGGGATCAATACCGATTTTTCAAAATAGTGTTCAAGCGGCAGACGGTCGATCGGCGTCGTCGCATGTTCGATCGCCGCTTGCAACGACAAAGTACCGCTGTACAACGACTTACCGCAGATGGCACCGTCAAGATTTGCATCTTTGCAAGCATCGATATCGTCAATCGTATGGATACCGCCCGATGCAATCACCTGACAGGATACCGTTTGACGAAGTGCGGATAATTGCTCAAGATTCGGTCCCGACAAAGTGCCATCCTTGGAAATATCCGTGAAGATAATGGTCTGCACACCCATCGATTCCATCTTTTTAGCAAGTTCCAGATACGGAACATCCGATACATCCAACCAGCCTTCCGTAGCAACCATACCGTGAAGGGCATCAATGCCAACAGCAACGCGATGACCGAATTCCTTGACAGCTTCCTGCACAAGAGCGGGGTTTTTCAGTGCCGCAGAGCCGAGAATACAACGCGAAATGCCGTTTTGAAAATAAAAATCCAGTGTGCTCATATCGCGGATGCCGCCACCGAGCTCCACCTTCAGTCCGCTCTCCTTGGCAACCTGCAGAAAAATGTCCGCATTGCGTTTTTCGCCGTCTTTGGCGCCATCCAGATCCACCATATGAATCCAGTCCGAACCTGCCTTACGGAACGATAATGCCGTCTCAAGCGGGCTGTCCGCCACACGGTGAACAGTCCCGAAATCACCTTTAAAAAGGCGGACACATTCACGGTCTTTAATATCAATCGCGGGTAAAATAATCAATGAAGATCAACCTTTCAGTCTAAACTGCCTTTTGTCGAGAGCACGCCGTCACTCGGCACAATTGCCGCTTTCATGGCGTGAGCGACCGCTTTGAACAAACCTTCAATCATATGGTGTGTATTCTGCCCGTACAGCACGCGGACATGGAGTGTCCATCCCGCGTGAAATGCCAACGCACGGAAAAATTCCGAAGTCAGGCAGGAATCGTAATCCCCCACCTTTTCCTCACGGAACAACGCATCAAACACCAGATACGGTCTGCCGCTGATATCCAGCGATGCAAAGCAAAGCGATTCATCCATGGGAATATAAAAGCTGCCGAAGCGGGCAATACCGCCTTTGTCACCAAGCGCTTTAGCGATGGCTTGTCCGAGGACGATGGCAGTATCCTCAACGGTATGGTGACCGTCTACATACAGATCACCTTTCGCGTTCACCGTCATACCGATGCCGCTGTGAACCGCGAACGCTTCCAACATATGATCAAAAAAGCCGATGCCTGTCGACACCTCAACAACGCCGCCGTCCAGATTGACCGAAACGGTGATATCGGTTTCACGCGTTTTACGCGTAACGGTTGCTTCTCTCATAATGTTCCCTCCGCTTCCTGTTCACGGTGACGGGCAATCGATGCGATGCCCGCGATGACTTCTTTATTTTCCGCCTCGGTACCGGCAGTGATGCGCAAGCGATTCTCTCCGAGAAGTCGGACAACAATGCCGAAATCGGCAAGCTCTTCCCAGAAATATTTGGCGTCATCCAGCTCAATCAGCACAAAGTTGGTACAGCTTTCATACAGCTTGCGGATATACCCTTTTTTCACAAGCGGTGTCAGACCGTCGCTGAGCTGTTTACGCGATTGCACAAGCAAATCGATATAAACCTCTTTGTACAGCGGGTTAGACAGTGCGATCGTCGCAATCGCCTGCGTCGCAGAATTGACATTATACGGCGATTTCGCGGCACGGAGAATACCTGTCAGCGTCTCGTTCGCCACCGCAAATCCCAGACGCACAGCAGCAAGTCCAAGTGCTTTGGATGCCGTACGCAGAATGATCAGATTGTCATACTGCGCGACTTCTCCGAGAAGCGACTGATCCCAGAAATCCATATACGCTTCATCCAGCACGATCAACGCCGCTGTTTCACGGATAATCCGACGCACGGCATCACGATCCAAACCGAGCGATGTCGGGTTGCAGGGGTTAGAGAAGATAAATAAACGGATTTGCTCTTGATTGATCGTATCAATGACGCGATCCACATCGATTGTCAGATCCTCATTCTTCTCCAGCACTACGCAAGGATTCTCAGTGATATCCGTGTAAAAGCGATACATGGAAAAATCCGGAGAAACCGTCAGCACTTTTTCGCCTTTTTGCAAAAACACCGACATGATTACGCTGATCAGTTCATCCGAGCCGTTGCCCGCCGTCACTGTTGAAGGATCCAATTCATAAAGCGATGCAAACGCCTCGCACGCTTCGGTTGCAAGAGGATCGGGATAACGGCGAAGGTCAAGCTCCGCAATCACCTGCCCCATTGCATCACGATCAGACTCTGTCGGCAACAAAAACGATTCATTCGCATCCAGCCGAATGCGGTATACGCCTTCGTTAGGGGTATACGGCTTGAGCGATGCGGTTTTATCGGAAAGTATATAACTCATACTGTGTTCAAAACCTTTCATTCAAATCGGACAGCTACCGCGTGTGCATGAGCATCCAATCCTTCGGCATTGGCAAGTGTCACAATATCCTCACAAGCTGCCGCCAATGCGTCGCGCTTGTAATAAATGAAGCTTGATTTCTTCACAAAGCTGTCCACCGACAGCGGCGAGAAGAACCGCGCTGTGCCGCCCGTCGGGAGAACATGGTTGGGACCGGCATAATAATCGCCGAGCGGCTCAGGAGCATACTGCCCGAGAAATACCGATCCGGCATTGTCCAGACGACCGATATAAGACATCGGGTCTTCGCACATCACTTCAAGATGCTCAGGTGCCAGACGGTTGGCGAAATCCACCGCTTCCTGCATATCGCGGCACACGATCGCCGCGCCGTAATCTTCAAGAGATTTACGGATAATGTTCTGTCTGGAAAGCGACTGGATCTGAATTTCCAGCTCTTTTGCCGTTTCGATTGCGACCTTCTCGGAGGTGGTGATCAGAATGGCAGACGCGAGCATATCGTGCTCCGCCTGCGACATCAGGTCTGCGGCAAGGTACTTCGGGTTTGCCGTTTCATCGGCGAGAATCAGGATCTCGCTCGGGCCTGCAATCATATCGATATCAACAACACCGTAAGTAAGACGCTTGGCGGTCGCAACGAAAATGTTGCCGGGGCCAACAATTTTATCCACCTTCGGTACACTTTGTGTACCGTATGCAATCGCCGCAACACCCTGTGCGCCACCGCAAAGGAACACGCGGTCAACACCCGCGATATAGGCTGCCGCCATCACATCGGGATTGAAACCGCCCGTTTTCGGAGGCGGTGTAACCATCACGATCTCCTTGACACCTGCAATGCGGGCAGGGATGGCGTTCATCAGCACCGAGCTCGGATACGCCGCAGTACCGCCGGGGACATAAATACCCACACGCTCCAGACCGCGGATCCGTTGACCGAGGACTGTACCGTCCTCTTTGGTGGTCATCCAGCTTTGCTGAAGCTGACGGTTATGGAAATCGCGGATATTTTCTGCCGCGCGACAAAGCGCCTCATAGATCTTCGGATCACACGCTTTTGCAAGCTCGCCGAGTTCCTCACGCTCAATGGCACGCACAGGTGCATCAATGCCATCGAATTTCGCTGTATATTCCCGCACAGCTTCGTCACCGCGTTCACGGACATTCTGCAAAATCTCCGTAACAGCCGCCGTCACACGCTTGTCAACTTCGCCACTGCGCGCTTCAAGTTGCGCAAGCAGTTCATATTCCGTTTTACCGTCTGCTTTTACTGTTGTCAACAACATACCTTGTCACCCTCTAATTACAATGCCTGCTCCATCTTTGAAACAAGCGTATCAATTTCTTCCTGTCTGAGCTTCATTGCCGCCATATTCACGACCACGCGGGCGGAAATCGGCATCACATCAGTTACAATATCCAAGCCGTTTTCCTTAAGCGTCGCGCCCGTTTCGACGATATCGACAATACAGTCGGACAAGCCGATCAGCGGCGCCAGTTCCACAGAACCTTCAATTTTAATCATGCGGACATCCATACCGCGGCGTTCAAAAAAGCGTCGCGCCACCGTAGGATATTTTGATGCAACCGTAATTTCGCGGTAACCGCCGAAGATATCCTTCCCCTTGGGTGCGGCAACGGCAAAACGACATTTGCCAAAGCCAAGATCAAGCACTTCATAAAAACGACCGCCGCTTTCGGCGATGGTATCTTTACCGACGACACCGAGATCACACACACCGTTCTCAACATAAGTGATTACATCGGCCGCCTTCGCAAGAACGACCTCTATCTGATCACCGATCGGCAGAATCAGTCTTCTGCCTTTATTTTTTACAGCGTCGGTATCCAGACCCATGCGCTCAAACAATGCCACAGTATCTTTTTCCAGACGCCCTTTTGTCAATGCAATTCTAAGCGGTTTCATTGTTTTTTCACCTCACAGGTGGTTTCCGTTTCATCCACAATCATCAGGAACGAAATTCCTTTTTTGGCGGCATAATCCATTGCCTGATCAACTGTTTCAAACACACTGAATTCACAAAGCTTACCTTCTGCCGACATCTTCTCCGCAAGCGTCAACGCGCGTGTTTCATATCCTTCCATCGGATGAATCAGCAATTCGCAAACCTTGGGAGGTTTCACTTCACCGCGCACAGTCAGCACGCGCATCAGTACATCCACATTGATGGCGAATCCCGTCGCCGCCTGCGGTGCGCCGTATTGCTCTAAAAGTGCATCGTAACGGCCGCCCGACAGCGCAATCTCACCGCTGCCTTCCAGGTAACCGCGGAAGATCATACCCGTATAATATTCGTTGCAATGCAACATACCGAGATCAAAAATCACATGCTCCTCTAAACCAAGCGAGCAAAGCGCTTCATACACCGACGCCAGATACGAAAGCGCCTCTTCACCGCGTGATGTACGACAAAGCGCCTGTGCCTTTTCAAGCACTTTTTTACCGCCGAACAAATGCGGCAAACGGCGAAGTGCCATCACGGCATCCGACTGCTCAAGCGTATCAAGAAGTTCTGCCAGAGCGGCATAGTTTTTACCCTCAATACGATCGCGGATTTCCTGCTCAGTCGTCGCATCAGCTCCCAGTTCCTCCATCAAGGATTCAAAGAAACCGACATGACCGATCTCAATACGGAAACCGTCTCCGACGATAGCGCGAAGTGCGGATGCCGCAAGCGTCAGCACCTCCAGATCCGCGCGCTTACCCGAAGCACCGATCAGCTCAATACCCGCCTGAAATTCCTGATCGGCACGACCTGTCAGACCGACATTCATACGGTAGACATCCTGTGCATAATACAAGCGAAGCGGCATCGGCATATTCTGCAATCGGGTCGCCGACAAACGGGCGATCGGTTGCGTGGAATCCGGACGCATAACAAGCAGACGACCCTTTGTATCGGTCAGTTTATACATCGTTTCCACAGGAAGCGACGGATCGTCGCCCAGAAACACATCCAGAAACTCTATACCCGGTGTCATAACCTCGGAAAAGCCGCGACGCATAAACAGTGACGACAAAGTATTTTCAATATCACGACGGATGAGCGATTCATCCAGCAAGAGATCCTTTGTTCCCAGCGGTGTGGAACAACGATTTCGGTTCATAGTGTCACCTTCTAAAGCACTTTAGTTTGCTAATACGCTAATATGGTATCATACAAATATACGGTTGTCAATCATTTTTTGCGATATTGTGAAATATTGTATCACAAAGCATCGCTTTAGTCAATTAATATATTATAATATAAGCTATTTTCAATCATAAGATAATATTTCCGTTGACAAAGAGATTAAAAAGCTATACTATAATATTCAGACATCCATTTCAAGGAGGTAATAACAATGGATTGGCGAATTGAAACCAAATGTATTCAATCGGGATATCGCCCGAAAAACGGCGAGGCACGCGTACTCCCGATCTATCAGAGCACGACTTTTCTGTATGAAAACGCACAGGCGATGGGTGACCTGTTTGACTTGAAAGCATCGGGTTCTTTCTATACCCGTCTGAGCAACCCGACCACCGACGCTGTCGAGGCGAAGATTGCCGCTCTTGAGGGTGGTGTGGGCGCTATGATGACCTCTGCAGGTCAGGCGGCATCTCTGATCTCGGTTATCAACATTGCGCACAGCGGTGACCATATCATCAGCGCCAGCGCTATTTACGGCGGTACTTTTAACCTGTTCAACAAAACCCTGCGCGAAATGGGCATTGATGTAACCTTCATCGAGCCGGGTGCAACCGATGAGGAAATCGAGGCGGCGTTCAAACCCAACACTCGTCTGATTTTCGGTGAATCGCTTTCCAACCCCGCTCTGCATGTGCTGGATATCGAGCAATATGCGCGTATCGCTCATGCACATCAGGTGCCTCTCATCGTGGACAACACCTTCCCCACCCCCATCAACTGCCGTCCGTTTGAATTCGGCGCGGATATCGTCATTCACTCCACTTCAAAATATCTGGACGGACACGCAACCGCGCTCGGTGGCGTGATTGTTGACAGCGGCAACTTTGACTGGGCAGCGGCAGGCAAATACCCCGAACTGACCACCCCCGACGAAACCTATCACGGTGTTGTGTACACCGAGCATTTCGGCAAAGCCGCCTATATCACCAAAGCGCGTACACATCTGATGCGCGATATCGGCTCTACCCCCAGCCCGACCAACGCGTTCTTGCTCTCCCAGGGCATCGATACACTGCACCTCCGTATGGAGCGCCATGTCGCAAACGCACGAGCCGTTGCGGAATATCTGCTTTCCGACGATCGCATCTCCTGGGTCTCTTTCCCCGAACTTCCCGACTCCCCCGATTATGCGCTTGTACAAAAATACATGCCCAACGGCACTTGCGGCGTCATCTCGTTCGGTGTCAAGGGCGGTCGTGAAGCGGCCATCCGCTTTATGGACAATCTTAAGCTCGCCGCCATCGCAACTCATGTTGCGGATCTTCGCACCTGCGTGCTTCATCCCGCATCTACCACTCACCGTCAGCTCAACGATCAGCAGCTTGCGGAGTGTGGTGTCACTCCCGATCTGGTCCGTTTCTCGGTCGGTATCGAAAATGCACAGGATATCATCGACGATATCAAGCAAGCGCTGGATCAGGTGTAATCTGTATATGCAAAAAAAGTCGCTATCCTTTTCGGATAGCGACTTTTTTATATCAGTTTATCAAATGTGATCTCGTCCAGCTTTTTGACCACCATTGCTGTTACCTCGTCAAATACCGAGTGGAACGGACAAGCGATGGCTTCTTTACAGGTGCAATCGTACCCCTCGTCCAGACAACGGCTGAAACGGTACGGCCCTTCGATCGCTTCGATCACATGGCGCAGGGTGATGTCGCAAGGATGTTTGGCAAGCGTATAGCCGCCATGCGAACCTTTGAATGACTGTGCAAGCTCTGCAGCAACCAGCTTTCGCATAATTTTCAGTGTAATGCGAAGCGAAACACAGCTGATATCGGCGATCGACTGCGCATCCATACGACCACCGCTCTGCGCAAGCACCCGTACAATACGGACAGCATAGTCCGACTCTAAATTGATGTGCATACCGCACCCTCCTGATCAGTCAAGGAAATCCTTGAGCTTCTTGCTACGGCTGGGATGACGGAGCTTACGGAGCGCCTTCGCCTCAATCTGGCGGATGCGTTCACGGGTAACATCAAACACCTTACCGACATCTTCAAGCGTACGGGGATGGCCGTCTTCCAGACCAAAGCGCAGGCTGAGAACCTTTGCTTCGCGCGGTGTCAGGGTCGACAGCACCTCTGCAAGCTGTTCCTTAAGAAGCGTGTGCGAAGCGGCATCTGCAGGAGCGGGAGCTTCATCATCGGGAATAAAATCACCAAGATGGCTGTCTTCCTCTTCGCCGATCGGGGTTTCGAGGGATACGGGCTCCTGCGCGATCTTGATGATCTCGCGAACCTTTTCTTCGGAAATGCCCATTTCTTCAGCGATTTCTTCGGGCAGAGGCTCGCGGCCGTATTCCTGAAGAAGCTGACGGGATACACGGATCAGCTTATTGATGGTTTCGACCATGTGAACGGGAATGCGGATGGTGCGCGCCTGATCCGCGATGGCGCGGGTAATCGCCTGACGAAGCCACCAGGTTGCGTAGGTTGAGAATTTATAGCCTTTGCGATAGTCAAACTTGTCTACCGCCTTGATAAGACCAAGGTTGCCTTCCTGAATAAGATCCAGGAAAAGCATGCCGCGGCCGACATAGCGCTTTGCAATGGAAACAACAAGACGAAGGTTGGCTTCGCTCAGACGGTGTTTTGCGTCCTCGTCGCCCTCTTCCATGCGCTTGGCAAGCTCGATTTCCTCTTCGGCGGTGAGAAGAGGAACTTTGGCGATTTCTTTTAAATACATGCGCACAGGGTCGACAATGGAGATTCCCTCGGGCACGGAAATGTCGAGATCTTCGTCGCCGTTGCTGTTGGCATTGGGATCAACATCTACGATAC
>JAZRTC010000121.1:0-12100 GCA_045651865.1 Acutalibacteraceae bacterium | reverse complement strand
CGGGCGTGAAGATGTTTGTGTCAGGCGCGGCGGATGCACCCGTCACCTTCAACGAATTCAGCATCCGCGCCAACGGCGGCGACGATGCTCCCGCCCGATACAGTGACAGTGTCTCCCTGCTCCCCACTTCGCTCAATCAGATCACCAATGCCGAAGGTAAAGTAGAGTATGTGCTCGAGCAGGTCGGCTCGCTGGTGCTTGCCCGCGCGGCAGACAGCGACATCGCGTGGCCGTCGGTCAAAGTCATCTCGGGCAAGAAAGTTGATCTGCACGAAACACCGTACCTGCACCTGAAAATGAGTACGGGCGGCGGCAGTGCCAACGGCTTCCTGTATTATACCGACGCCCACGGCAACAGCGGCGCGGTGCGTCTTTCCGAGCTGGTGGACGGCACGGCAAATGACTTCGCCGCCGACATCGACACCTATGTCGATCTTGCTTCGCACATCGGTTGCGGCGGCACCGTCACCATCGACAGCTACACCTTGTCGGTGTACGGCGTGGTCGGCGACACCGTGAAATGGTCGGCACTCGCCTTTGCAAAAGAAGCGCAAGGTCTGATCGGCGACCTCAACGGCAATGGCAAGGTCGACACCTCGGATGCGACCATCATCCTGCGCCACCTGCTCGGCAACAACACCCTCAATGCCCAGCAGCTTGTCATCGCCGACTTTGATCAAAGCGGCAAAGCAGATACCTCCGATGTCCGCAAGCTCCTCAAGAGCCTGGTTACAGCATAATGTTATACCAAGAAACAGCTTATGTGCAAACGCGCATAAGCTGTTTCTTTTATACTATGTTGACAATCTTGATTAAAAATGTTATGATTTTATAAACGATTTTTATAGGAGTTGATCGTTATGAAAAAATGGTTAGCCGCGTTACTCTCATTGTTCGTGATTCTGCCCGTCTTACCGATCACTGCTGTTCCGACCGCAACCGCTGCACAAGCGCCCGACAGTCTCAAGGTGCTGTGTATCGGCAACAGCTTTGCTGTGGACACTGCCGAGCATGTGCCGAACATCGCCCTGAACGCCGGTGTCAAATCCGTGAAGTTCGCCACCTTGTATTACGGTGGCTGTTCGATCAACAAGCACTATACAAATGCTGTCAACAACAACGCTCCCTATGAATATTACCTCAACACGGGCAGCGGCTGGACCATCACCCCGGGACACACCATCCTGTCTGCTCTGCAAAGTGAAGAATGGGACTGGATCTCCATCCAGCACGGCACGGGCGACGGCAGCCGCTACGCCGAGGAAGACTCCTATGCCAATCTCGAAAACCTCATCAACTATGTCAAAGCCAACGCCGTCGGAAACCCGAAGATCGCCTTCAATATGACATGGGTCGGCGAAATCGGCTCACACGAAGAATTGATCTATTCCTTCAACAACAACACAACCGCGTATTACGAAGCGATCTGCGCACTGACACGCGACTTTATCTCAAAAACCACCGGTCTCGACCTCATCTCGCCGACAGGTACAGCTATTCAGAATGCGCGCACCTCCGAAGTCGGTCTGCTTACCCGTGACAACTATCACCTGAGCCTGAAGACGGGACGCTACACAGCGGGTCTGACCTTCTTCAAGGCACTGACAGGCTTTGATATTTCAAAGATCACCTGGGCACCCGGTAATATGACCGATTACATGCGCGATGTCGCCATTGAGTCGGCGACCAATGCCATCGCAACTCCCTATGCAGTGACACCCTCCGTTATTGAAATGCCTGAATTCGAGTGGCCCGACGACATCCCCTACGGCGACGCGGCAACCCCCGAACATCCGTATTATGCGCACGCCGCCAAGGAAGCACCGAATGTCAACACCAAGGTGGATCTTGTCCCCTATTTCGATTACGGCAACGGTCTGCCGATCGTGGAAAGCACGATGCAAACGGCAAACGGCCTGGGCATTACACTGGATCTGTCAAAGACCCCGTATCTGTATTATTCGTTCCTGATTCCTGCGGGATCGGACTTCACCTTCTCCATTTACAGCAATTCCAACTATTCGCCGTGGCTGTCTTTCCTCGATGCTTCGCAAGGCGGTGCCAAACTTGCTCAAAGCGGCGAAACCTGGGATGCACTGTTCAACAACAACCGCGCACAATACGCCACAACGAGTGTGACGGGCTGTATTGACCTGCGCGACTATCTGGTATCGAGCGAACTCAAATGGATCATCAACCAGATGAAGTTCTATGCGCCCAAGAGCGACAATGTCACGGTGAGCTACTTCTTTGTCGGTAGCAAAGCGGAAGAAAAACGCATCTACCGCGACACCGAAAGCCTGCTTCCCACCGCCCGGACCTCGGTCGTGCAGGCGGACGGCATTGTGGATTACACCATCAACGACGACGGCTCGTTCACGATGGCGCGTGCAGCAGACAGCTCCATTGCGTGGCCGTCGGTACGCGTGACGATCAACAAGACCGTCAACCTGAATGAGACACCGTATCTGCACCTCAAAATGACGACGGCAGGCGGCTGTGGCAACGGTCATATCAACTACACCAAGAGCGACGGCACAGCAGGACGCGTGCAGTTATCCGCCATCGTCAAGGGTACCAATGTGGATTTCACCGAAAATCTGGATACCTATGTTGACCTGCGGGAAGCACTTGGTGCAACGGGCACAATCACCATCAATAACTACACGCTATCGGTGTACGGCACGGTCGGTGCCGAAATAACCTGGAGTGCGTACACCCTCGCCAAAGATGTGACAGGTCAACAGCTCCTCGGCGACATCAACAACAACGGTGAGATCGACACCTCCGACGCCGCAGCGATCCTCCGCCACCTCGGCGGCACGAAACTGCTGAACGCCACCGCACAGGCGCTTGCCGATATCAACGGCGACGGCAGGCTCAACACCATCGATGTGCGTTCCATCCTGCGTCAGCTTGTTCAATAAATCCTTCTTTACCGCGTTATGGAATAATCCATAACGCGGTCTTCTTATATTATTAAGAATATAAAAGAAAAACCTTGACGAACAGGACAAAAATCGGTACAATATATTTTGTATAATTATGTGATTTCGGAGGTTTTTGATATGGCTGCTATTCACCCGTTCCGTGCGTGGCGTTTTTCAAGCGAGGCAGGCGCGATGAACGAACTGATCTGCCCGCCTTATGACATCATCAGCGAGGAACAGCGCAAAGGTTATCTGGCGCGCAACCCGCATAACATTATCCGTCTGGAACTCCCGCGTGAGGGTGACGACCCTTATGCCGAGGCGGGCAAAACCGTCAAGGAATGGTGCGAAAACGGCACGCTGGTGCGCGATGCTGACGCGGCATTTTATGTGTATGACATCACCTTTGAAGTGAACAACGATCAGAAAAACATCACCGGTCTGCTTGTTGGCTGTGAAGTGACACCGTTTTCGGAGGGCGTCGTGCTTCCGCACGAATGGACTCTTTCAAAAGCCAAAACCGACCGTCTCAACCTGATGAAGGCGACGGGCTTCAACTTCAGCGATATCTACTCGCTGTATCAGGCGGACACCAAGGCGATCCTTGACGAAGCGATGACCGCTGAGCCGCTCACCGATGTGGTGGATGAGGACGGTCTTCGTCACCGCCTGTGGGCGATCACCGATGCGGCAACGATCGACACAATTCAAACGATCTTTGCCGATGTCAAGCTGTACATCGCCGACGGTCACCATCGCTATGAGACCGCCGTCAACTTCAAAAACTACCGTGCGGAAAACGGCATCCCCGTCGCGGGCGCTGACCGCGTGATGATGATGCTCGTGGAAATGAGCCATCCGGGTCTTGTCGTGTTCCCGACCCACCGCCTCATCCGCGACCTCGCCGATTTCGATGTGGATGCCATGCTCACCGCCTGCGAAGCGGATTTTGAGATCGTGCGCGACCTGTCGCTCGACGAAGCAAATGCCAAGTTGCAAGCGGCGTACGATGACGGCAAAAAAGCCTTTGTGTGCTACACGGGCGACTGCAAAGCCACCCTTCTCACGCTGACGAATGAAGCGCTGATGGACACCCTCCTGCCTGACGAATCGGATGTGTCCCGTCAACTGGATGTCAATGTACTGCACTCCGCGATTCTGGAACGCGTGCTGGGCATTGATAAGGAAAACATGGCACAGCAAATCAACCTGACCTATACCCGCATACTGGGTGAGGCCATCGACGGCGTCAACAGCGGCGCGTTCCAGTGCGCGTTTCTGCTCAACCCCACCCGCGTGTCGGAAATTCAGGGTGTCGCCGCGGCAGGCGAAAAGATGCCGCAAAAATCGACCTATTTCTACCCGAAACTTATCACGGGTCTGACGATGAACGAACTGGACTAAGATTAACACAGGAGGTGCAAGCAGTGCCTGCATCACTCGATAAAACCCGCAATTTTTGTATTATTGCTCATATTGACCACGGCAAATCCACCCTCGCCGACCGTATTCTGGAACTGACCAACACCGTCGCCAAGCGCGACATGGAGGAGCAGCTTCTTGACAGTATGGATCTGGAGCGCGAGCGCGGCATCACCATCAAAGCGCATGTGGTCACCCTGAACTACACCGCCAAAGACGGCGAGACCTACACCTTCAACCTGATTGACACCCCGGGCCATGTGGACTTCAACTACGAAGTCTCGCGTGCGCTTGCCGCGTGCGAAGGCGCGCTTCTTGTGGTCGATGCCTCGCAGGGCATCGAGGCGCAAACGCTCGCCAACACCTATCTTGCCGTTGAGCACGATCTCGAGATTGTGCCCGTGATCAACAAAATCGATCTGCCTGCCGCACACCCCGAAAAGGTCCAACAGGAAATCGAGGATATCATCGGCATTGACGCATCCTATGCACCCCATGTGTCTGCAAAATCGGGTCTGAACATTGATCAGGTACTGGAAGCGATCGTCGAATACATCCCTTCCCCGAAAGGCGAAGTGGATGCACCGCTTCAGGCACTGATCTTTGACAGCTATTACGACAGCTACAAAGGCGTCATCGTGTACATCCGCGTCAAGGAAGGCTGTGTCAAGACAGGCGACCGCATCCGCATGATGGCAACAGGCGCGGAATTTGATGTCACCGAAGTCGGCGTGATGCGTCCCTCCCGTCCCGAACCGACGGGCATTCTGCAAGCGGGCGAGGTCGGCTACATCGCCGCCTCCATCAAAACCGTCAGCGATGCCCGCGTCGGCGACACCGTGACGCTGGCGAAAAAACCCACCGATGCACCGCTTCCCGGCTACCGCAAGGTCAACCCGATGGTGTTCTGCGGTGTGTTTCCCGCCGACGGCGCACATTATCAGGATCTGCGCGAAGCGCTTGAGCGTTTACAGCTCAACGACGCGTCGCTCACCTTTGAACCCGAGACCTCCGTGGCACTCGGCTTCGGTTTCCGTTGCGGCTTCCTCGGTCTTCTGCACATGGAGATCATTCAGGAACGCCTCGAACGCGAGTATAACCTTGATCTGATCACCACCGCGCCGAGCGTTATCTACCGCATCACGCCCTCCGACGGCACGGTGCTTCACATTGACAACCCGACCAACTATCCTGACCCCGCGCACATTGCGATGGCAGAAGAACCGATTGCCGACGCGCATATCTTTGCGCCCAACGAATTTGTCGGCAACATTATGGAGCTTTGCCAGCAGCGCCGCGGTGTGTTCAAGGATATGAAATATCTCGACCCCACCCGCGTGGATATCCACTATGAATTGCCGCTCAACGAAATCGTGTACGATTTCTTCGACGCGCTCAAATCCCGCACCCGCGGTTACGCGAGCTTCGATTACGAACTTAAGGGCTATGTCAAGAGCGAGCTTGTCAAGCTCGACATTCTTTTGAACGGCGATATGGTGGATGCGCTGAGCTTCATCGTGTTTGCGGGCAACGCCTACTCGCGCGCCCGCCGTATGTGCGAAAAACTGAAAGAGAATATCCCGCGCCAGATGTTTGAAGTGCCTGTGCAAGCGGCAATCGGCGGCAAGGTCATCGCCCGCGAGACCGTCCGCGCGATGCGCAAGGATGTGCTTGCCAAGTGCTACGGCGGTGATATTACCCGTAAGAAGAAGCTGCTTGAAAAGCAGAAGGAAGGCAAGAAGCGTATGCGTCAGCTCGGCTCGGTTGAGGTGCCGCAGGAAGCCTTTATGGCGGTGCTCAAGCTGGACGAAGATTGATTTTCACAGAAGGTGATGATCCCATGGATACCCGCCCGATCGGTGTCTTTGATTCGGGTCTCGGCGGCCTGACGGTCGTGCGACGCCTGCTCGAAGAACTCCCCAATGAGAATATTGTCTATTTCGGTGACACGGGTCGTGTGCCTTACGGCACAAGAAGCCCCGATACCATCAACCGCTATACCGCTGAGGACTGCCGCTTTTTACGCCGCCACGATGTCAAAATGATCATCGCCGCGTGCGGAACGGCAAGCTCCGTCGGCGCAAAGGTTCTGCAAGAACAACCCGTACCCGCCATCGGCGTGGTGGAAGCAACCGCCAAAGCGGCGGCAAATGCCACCCGCTCGGGACGCATCGGTGTGATCGGCACTGCCGCCACCGTGCAGACGGATGCGTTCGGTGTCGCCATCCGCGCACACAACCCGCAAGCTCAGGTGTTTTCGCAGGCGTGTCCGCTGTTTGTATCGCTTGTTGAAAACGGCTGGATTGCGGAGGATGACGAGGTTACAATCGCCACTGCCAAGCGCTATCTTGCCCCGCTGATGGAGGCACAGATTGACACGCTGATTATGGGTTGCACGCATTTTCCGCTTCTTGCGCCCATCCTGCAAAAGGTACTCGGTGACGAGGTCGTGCTGATCGATTCGGGCAGTGCGGCGGCAGGAGCGGCAAAAGACCTGCTGACCGTCCATGATATGCTTGCCGAACGCGACGGTGGCGCGTGCCGTTTCTATGTCAGCGATACCCCACAGGGTTTTGCCACGGTGGCAAAAATGTTCCTCGGCCGTGAAGTATCGGCGGATGTGGAGCGGATTGACCCTGCTCTGCTGTCGGAATGAGGTGACGGTATGAAAGTATCTGTGTCCATCTCCTCAACCATCCACGATGACGACGAGCAACAAACGACCGCCCAGACCGCCAACGGGTTTCTGCGCGTGTGTGACAACAGCCTTGAGCTGTCCTACCGCGAAGCGGCAGGCGAAGAGGGACTTGGAAATACGCTGACCTCTCTGCGCGTATTTCCCGATCATTTGGAACTGACGCGACAAGGCGACTATTCGTGCCTGCTGACGCTCGAACCCGGCGTAAAACACGATTGCGAATATACCACTCCCTTTGGCAACCTGACGCTCACGACCGATACGATGAGCTACCATTCCTCGCTGACCAAAGACGGCCACGGCGAAGTGACCGTGAATTACACCCTCACCGCCGCAGGAAGCCTCACCGGACATACACTCAAGGTGAAGGTGGAAGCGGTGTAAAAAGCGGCGATGCCAGCGCCCCCAACAAGAAAATCTCCTACATATACTTTCAAAAGGATGTGTTTCCTATGACCCTGACCGAACAACTTTCCGTGATCGTATCCGACGCGTTTGAAGCGTGCGGCTACGACCGTACACTCGGCACGGTGACGGTCTCTGACCGCCCCGAGCTGTGCCAGTTTCAGTGCAACGGCGCTTTCGGCGGCGCCAAGCTCCACCGCAAAGCTCCCGCGATGATCGCAAACGATGTCGCGGCAAAACTTGCCGAAAACCCGCTCTTTGCCAAAACCGAAGTAGCGATGCCCGGTTTTCTCAACCTGACCCTGACCGATGAGGCACTCAGTCGGATGGCGATGGATGTCGTAAGCGGCGAGCGTGCTCTTGTCGAGCCTCTCGGTGCGGGCAAGTCCGCCATTGTCGACTAGGGCGGCCGGAATGTGGCAAAGCCCCTGCACATCGGTCACCTGCGTCCCGCCATCATCGGCGAGGCGATCAAGCGCCTGTGCAAGGCAAGCGGTTTCAACACCATCGGTGATATTCACCTGGGTGACTGGGGTCTGCAGATCGGTCTTGTTATCGCGGAGCTTCGCGAGCGCAACCCCGAGTGGCGTGTGTTCGCGGAGGATTTCGACCCCGCCGTTGACACCGTGCCTGAGCTGGATGTCGAACTGTTGCAGGAGGTCTATCCCTTCGCCAGCGGCAAATCCAAGGAAAACGACGCCTTCAAAGCCGCCGCACAGCAGGCGACCTATGAACTGCAAAGCGGTCGCGCAGGCTTTATGGCACTGTGGAAGGAAATCATGCGCGTGTCGGTTGCCGACCTGCGCGAGAACTACGACCGCCTGAATGTATTTTATGAGCTGTGGTACGGCGAAAGCGACGCTGAGCATTATGTCGGTCAGCTGGTCGACACGCTCAGCGAGCAGGGTCTGCTCCGCGAGAGCGACGGTGCGCAGGTCGTGGACCTCGCCACCGAGGAAGACAACGCGCCGATGCCGCCCGTCATCATTAAAAAATCCGACAATTCGAGCCTGTATGCGACGACCGATCTGGCGACCATCATCCAGCGCCAGCAGGATTATGCACCCGACAAGATCTGGTATGTTGTGGACAAGCGCCAGAGCCTGCACTTTGATCAGGTGTTCCGTTGCGCGAAGAAGGCGGGTCTTGTCCCCGCCGAATGTGACCTCAAGCACCTCGGCTTCGGCACGATCAACGGCGCAGACGGCAAGCCGTTCAAGACCCGCGACGGCGGCGTGATGCAGCTTCGCGTGCTGATTGACACCGTCACCGAAGCGGCGATGGAGAAGCTCAAGAACTCCGACTACCTTAACTCGCTGTCCGAAGACGAAAAGAAAGCGGTTGCGGAGAAGGTCGGTGTTGCCGCCATCAAGTTCGGCGACCTTATCAACCACCGCGCCAAGGACTACATTTTCGATATGGACAAGTTCCTCTCCTTCGAGGGTAAAACGGGTACCTATCTGCTGTACAACATCACCCGTATCAACTCCGTCCTCAAGAAGGTAGACGCTCCTGCGGACAGCCGCATCGCCGTGACGGAAGATGCCGAGCGTGAGCTGGTACTCAAACTCCTGCTCACCCCCGAAGCATTCGCCAAGGCACTGTCGGAGCAAGCGCCCAACCTTGTGTGCGAGAACGCCTATGTCATCGCGCAGGCATTCTCCAAGATGTATCACGATTGCCCCGTTGCCAACGAAGCGGACGCACAAAAACAAGCCTCCCGTATCGCTCTTTGCCGCCTGACCCGCGATGTGCTGCTCATGCACCTCGATGTCCTCGGCATTGAAGCGGTCGAAAATATGTAATAACCGAAAAGGAGTGTTCATTATGATTAAGCCCATTACCGGTACATTCTTTGAGTTCGACCATCACAACCGCGCCGAAGGTAAGTATTACAACGAGGCGATGTGGTCCTTCACCGAGGAGCAGTGGCGTGCCAAAGTGCGCGAGACTGCCGAGCTCGGTATGGATACCCTTGTGCTGATGGCATCGGCACTCTATTTCGAGAGCTACTATAAAAACGCGGAATTCCCCTATGCCAAGCACCTCGCCTGCGAGAATGTGCTGGAGGTGCTTCTCGACGAAGCGGACAAGACGGGTCAGAAGATCTTTCTGTCGGCAGGCTTCTACGGCGACTGGGTGCAACCCGATGTCAACACCACCGACCCCGAGGTCATCAACCGCTCCCTGCGTGCGATGAACACCATCTCCGAGCAATACGGTCATCACAGCTCCATCGCGGGTTGGTATATGCCCGACGAATGGGAGATTGACGGTCACTTTGATGAGCGCTTCATCAAATACATCAACACCATCTCTGCGGAGTCCCGCCGCCTGAACCCGAACAACAAGACCATTATCGGCCCCTACGGCACCCGCATCTGCAAGCCTGACGATCTGTATATCAAACAGCTCGAGAGCCTCGACCTTGACATCATTGCTTATCAGGATGAGGTCGGTGTGCAGAAGACGCTTGTCGAGCAGGAAGCCGCTTACTACGAAGGTCTTTACAAGGCACACGAAAAAGCGGGCCGCGCGAAGATCTGGGCAGACATGGAAGTCTTTGAGTTTGAAGGCAAAGTCTATCAGAGCGCTCTGCTCCCCGCACCGTGGGAGCGCATCAAGGCGCAGATGGAAGCGATCTCGCCGTTTGTTGAGAAGATCATCATTTACGCCTATCAGGGTATGATGACCAAGCCCGGCGGCATTGCGCGCTGCGGTTATGAAACCGCCGAGAAGCTCTATACCGATTATACCAATTGGCTGGAGAGCACGAAATGAGTGCAATAAAGCCCATCACGGGTACATTTTTTGAGCTGGAGCACGGCGGTGAACCAGAAGGTAAGTATTACAATGACGCGATGCGCGCCTTCACCGAGGAGCAATGGCGTGCCAAGGTGCGTGAAACGGCTGAGATCGGGATAGACACCCTGATCTTGCAGGCAACCGCCTCGCACAATCCTTCGCGTGCGTATTTCCCGTTTGATGAGATCCCCTTTGCTGAAAAAGTGCAATGCAAGGATGCCATCGAGATCCTGCTGGATGAAGCGGACAAAACGGGGCAGGATTTTTACATCGGCGTCGGACAGTACGGCACGGTGGATACGGTCGGCAACTCGACCGATCCTGTCATTGTCGCCCGCGCTCTGCGTGCGATGGAGCGTCTGTTTGAGCTGTACGGACACCACCAATCCTTTGTCGGTTGGTATATCGTGGACGAATGGTGCATCTGGGATCATTTTGATGAACGCTTCATCGACTACATCAACACCATCTCCGCAAAATCCCGCGAGCTCAATCCCGACCACAAGGTCATCGTGGCGCCGTTCGGCACCTATTGCCTGCAAGCAGACGATGTGCTTGCCGAACAGTTATCCCGCATTGACTGCTACGCCATCGCCTATCAGGATGAAGTCGGCGTGCGTCGTATGCCGATGGACGAGATTGCGTGGCGTTTTGAAAAGCTCGCCCGCGCTCACGAAAAGGCGGGTCGTTCCAAGCTGTGGGTGGATATGGAGATCTTCTCCTTTGACGAGGGTGATGTCTATAAAAGTGCGCTGCTTCCCGCTTCGTGGGAACGCATCCAGGCACAAATGGAGGCATCCTCCCCCTATGTCGACAAAATCGTCATTTACGAATATCAGGGGATGATGCAAAAGCCCGACAGCATTGCCCGTTGCGGTCACCCCACCGCCGAACGGTTGTATACCGCGTATGTAAATTGGTTGAAAAACAAATAAAAAAACAGGACGGATGAATATTCATCCGTCCTGTTTTTGGTTATTAAAAATCGCGACGAAACCCATCGTGACATCCAACAATCTCCAATGTACGGATGATTTCTTCAATCTTCATAAAACATTCAGGGTCGCTCATTGTATCATCTTCGATAATCTGCTGAATTCGCTTCAACGCCTTATAACATGTAGATTCCACCAGCGTTGCTATATCCTTGTCCTCCTTTGGAAATATCACTTTCACTGTGCTATGTGACAGCAATTTCACCAGAATATCTTTGTATAATTCCATATTCATCACCTCATCTTTATTATAGGTCGAATACACCCTATTTTCAATAGGTCAATATGCCATAATTTATTCGGTGATAGAAATGAATATAGACAATCGTCTCAAAAATCTGCGTAAAAAGCGCGGATATACGCAAGTGAAAATGCAAATGCTTACCGGTATTGACCAAAGTGACTATTCCAAAATTGAAAACGGCAAACGATGGTATACCTTTGAGCAATGCCGTCGTATTGCCTTAGCTCTGGATACCAGTATGGATTATCTGGCAGGATTAACCGATGAGGAATCCCCTTATCCCCGCTCAAAAGAATAAAATAAAAAAACAGGACGGATGAATATAGGGTGTGATCCTTAACGGAGAAATATATAAAATATCAGGTGGAGGCTGTGGCTATTGTCGCCGACAGCAATTAAAACAAAGTCCTTCTCAATGTCTTACGATTGAGGAGGACTCGTTTCTTCATACAACTATGTTTTTATCGCTTTTATGGCGAGTTTTGCATTTGTGCCACAAAAGCATCGGGTCAACCCGACCCCCTTATTACAGGAAAGAAAAAGAGAAGGTTCAGCAAGTGTGCCGAACCTTCTCTTTCTGTTTTTAGTGATATTCTGTGCT
>JAZRTC010000120.1:0-3822 GCA_045651865.1 Acutalibacteraceae bacterium | reverse complement strand
CGAGGAGCAAAAGCGCGGCTGGTTGCTGACCAAGACCCCCTATATGGCAAAGAGCGATCTGTACAAGATCTCGGGCCACTGGGATCATTATCAGGACGGCATGTTCGTGATGGGTGACGAAGAGACGGACAAAGAAGTGTTCGTGCTTCGTCCGATGTCCTGCCCGTTCCAGTATCAGGCGTATCTCAACCGCGCGCGTTCCTACCGCGATCTCCCCCTTCGCTACAACGAAACCTCGACGCTGTTCCGCAACGAGGCAAGCGGCGAGATGCACGGTCTGATCCGTGTGCGCCAGTTTACCATTTCCGAAGGTCACCTGATGTGCCGTCCCGACCAGCTGGAAGAAGAGTTCAACAACTGCCTGGACCTTGCGATTTATATGCTCAAAACCCTCGGCTTGTACGAGGATGTCTCCTATCGCTTCTCGCAATGGGATCCCGACAACCGCGATAAATACATCGGCACGGTTGAGCAATGGGATGAAGCGCAGGGCATTATGGAGCGTATTCTGAACGATCTTGAAGTCCCCTACGCGATCGGCGTCGGCGAAGCGGCATTCTACGGCCCGAAACTCGACATCCAGATCAAGAATGTCCACGGCAAGGAAGATACCCTTATCACCATCCAGATTGACCAGCTGCTTGCCGAGAAATTCGGCATGGAATACACCGATGCGGACGGCACGAAGAAGAATCCCTACATCATCCATCGCACCTCCATCGGTTGCTACGAGCGCACGCTCGCTCTGCTGATCGAGAAATATGCCGGTGCGTTCCCGCTGTGGCTTGCTCCCGAGCAAGTGCGCGTGATGCCCATCTCCGAGCGTCAGGCGGATGTCGCCGCGGCGGTGACCAAGCAGCTCTTTGACGCAGGCATCCGCGTGGAATCCGACCTGCGCAATGAGAAGATCGGCTACAAGATCCGCGAGGCACAAATGCAGAAAGTTCCCTATATGCTCATCATCGGCGACAAGGAAGCCGAGAGTGGCACCGTATCGGTCCGTAAACGCGGCGAGAACGGCGATCTCGGTTCGATGAGTGTGGAAGAGTTCCTGCAGAAAGCACTCGTAGAAATCGCCACCAAAGCGAAATAAACGGTATACAAAAAAAGCCTGTGTGCAACTGCACACAGGCTTTTATACTTGTTTCAAGCATTTCCGGTCGTCATGCGTAGAGACCGTCGTCCTCGACGGTCCGTTTTGTGCGCCGATTTCGGATACTCCCGATGCGGCGGGAGCAAGCCCCCGCCCTACAATGTTATCGCAGGTTTCTGCGATTTTCGCGGGATGAGGAATGCGTCCCCTACTATTGGTTTAAATGAGAACCCCGCCGTGGAGGTTCACAGCGGGGTTGTTTGATGTACTCTTTAATAATTCTCGGCGTGGACTTCAAAGTAGCTTTGCGGATGGTTGCAGGTCGGGCAAAGCTCGGGCGCTTTCGTACCAACAACGATGTGACCGCAGTTACGGCATTCCCAAACCTTTACTTCGCTCTTTTCAAACACAGCGGCAGTCTCCACATTCTTCAGCAGTGCACGGTAGCGCTCCTCGTGATGCTTCTCGATTGCGGCGACCAGACGGAATTTCGCGGCAAGCTCGGGGAAGCCTTCCTCCTCCGCTGTTTGCGCGAAACCTTCGTACATATCCGTCCACTCATAGTTCTCGCCCTCGGCGGCGGCAGCGAGGTTTTCAGCGGTATCACCGATGCCGCTCAGCTCCTTGAACCACAGCTTAGCATGCTCCTTCTCGTTCTCCGCGGTCTTCAGAAACAGCGCGGCGATTTGCTCAAAGCCTTGTTTTTTGGCAACAGACGCAAAGTATGTATACTTATTGCGAGCCATCGACTCACCTGCAAATGCCTCATGCAGGTTCTTTTCGGTTTGTGTTCCGGCATATTTACTCATGGGTGGTTCCTCCTTAATATTTTGAATATCACCCGTAAAAAGTTTTTACGGGTGATATTTCTGTTTACTCGGCTGAAAACATATCTTTGCCAACGCCGCAAAGCGGACAGACCCAGTTTTCGTCCAGTTCCTCAAACGATGTTCCCGCAGGAATTCCGTTCTCGGGATCACCGACGGCAGGGTCATACACATAGCCACATACATCGCAAGTATATTTCATTGTGAGTCTCTCCTTTTTATATATATGGATTTACGGTCTCAACATAATATTCTTTCGGACGATAGCCAACCACCGTCTGGACGACCTCGCCGTTTTGAAACAGCGCGACCATCGGGATGCTGGAAACGCCGAATTCGGCGGCAAGTTCGGGACATTCATCGACATCGATCTTCCCCACCACCAGCTTTCCGTCATATTCGTCGGCAAGCTCCTCGATCACAGGTGCGAGCATACGACACGGACCGCACCAGGTTGCCCAGAAATCCACAAGAACCGGTTGCTTGGATTGCATCACAACCTCATCGAAGTTATCGCTTGTAATTATAATTTCCGACATAGCATTGCACCTCCTGTATTATCACAAAAAGTGTTCCCGAAAGTATGTGTTTTATCCACACTTTGTCGGTTCACTGTAATAAAGTATAGCGTATTTTTGCAAAAAATTCAAGAAGGAAATCCGAATAATCTGTAAAAAAATCCCCGTTGGATATCAAACGATATCCAACGGGGATCTGTTTGTTTGGGAATTACCCGATCAAGAATTACTCGTTGATCTTGGTAACAACGCCCGAACCAACGGTACGGCCGCCTTCACGGATAGCGAAGCGGAGGCCTTCCTCGATAGCGATCGGGGTGATGAGCTCGACGTCCATCTCGACGTTATCGCCAGGCATGCACATCTCGACACCCTCGGGGAGGTTAACAACGCCGGTCACGTCAGTGGTACGGAAGTAGAACTGCGGACGATAGTTGTTGAAGAACGGGGTGTGATGGCCGCCTTCGTCCTTGGACAGAACGTAGACATTGCCATGGAACTTGGTGTGGGGGTTGATCGAGCCGGGCTTGCAGAGAACCTGGCCGCGCTCGATGTCGGTGCGCTGCACGCCACGGAGCAGAGCGCCGATGTTGTCGCCTGCCTCAGCGTAGTCGAGGAGCTTGCGGAACATCTCGATACCGGTAACAACCGTCTTGCGGCGCTCGTCGGTCAGACCGATGATCTCGATTTCCTCGCCCATCTTAAGCTGGCCACGCTCCACACGACCGGTAGCAACAGTACCACGGCCGGTGATGGTGAACACGTCCTCAACAGGCATGAGGAAGTCTTTGTCGGTGGTGCGCTCGGGAGTGGGGATGTAGCTGTCAACAGCGTTCATCAGCTCCCAGATGCACTCATACTCGGGAGCATGAGCGTCGGTAGAAGCAGACTTGAGAACCTTCAGGCCCGAACCCTGCACGATGGGGGTGTCGTCGCCGGGGAACTCGTACTCGTTCAGAAGATCGCGGATCTCCATCTCGACGAGCTCGAGGAGCTCTTCGTCGTCGACCTGATCGCACTTGTTCATGAACACAACGATGTAGGGAACGCCAACCTGACGGGAGAGCAGGATGTGCTCACGGGTCTGGGGCATGGGGCCGTCAGCAGCAGACACGACAAGGATCGCGCCGTCCATCTGAGCAGCACCGGTGATCATGTTCTTGATATAGTCGGCGTGGCCCGGGCAGACAACGTGGGCATAGTGACGGGCTTCGGTCTCGTACTCAACGTGAGCAGTGTTGATGGTTATGCCGCGCTCGCGCTCCTCCGGAGCCTTATCGATGCTGGAATAATCCTCAAACTTAGCCTTGCCCTGGAAAGCGAGGTACTTGGTGATAGCAGCGGTGAGGGTGGTCTTGCCGTGGTCAACATGGCCAACGGTGCC
>JAZRTC010000119.1:0-1546 GCA_045651865.1 Acutalibacteraceae bacterium | reverse complement strand
GGCATTCGTTATATCACCGATTAGTTGTACTTTTTACGCGCAACATAAGAGGTGTGCAGGGTGTGGTGAGCCTTGTGACCGCCGATGCCGTCGAAGTAGTTGTCGTACAACTCCTTGACAACGGGCGACTCATGCGACTTGCGCAGGGTCATCGCCGCATCCTGATCGTACAGCGCCTTCGCGCGTGCGGTCTTGAGATCCACGGTGTTCAGCACGGAACCGGGCTGGACAGGCTGACCGCCGCCCGTGACACAACCGCCGGGGCAGCACATGATCTCGACAAAGTGCCAGGGAGCGGTGCCGTCCTTGATCTTGGTCATGATCTCGTTTGCCGCTTTCAGGCCGCTGGCAACTGCCACCTTAACTTCCAAGCCCGCGATGTTGTAGGTCGCTTCCTTGATGCTGTCGGTGCCGCGGACTTCCATAAAGTCCACATTTGCCTGGCTTTCGCCGGTGAGCCAATCGTTGGCGGTACGCAGAGCCGCTTCCATAACGCCGCCCGTTGCACCGAAGATGACTGCCGCACCCGTATCTTCGCCGAGCGGGCTGTCGAACTCTTCGTCGGGAAGAGCGGTGAACTGGATGCCTGCACGGTCGATCATACGGCCGAGCTCACGCGTGGTGATGGCGATATCGACATCGGGCACACCTGCCGCACTCTGATCGTCACGGCCGACCTCGAACTTCTTAGCGGTACAGGGCATCACCGCGACCGAGACAATATTCTTCGGATCGATGCCCATCTTCTCAGCATAATAGGTCTTGATGACCGCACCCGCCATTTGTTGCGGGGACTTGCAGGTGGAGAGATGCGCGAGCTGCTCGGGATAATAGAACTCCGCAAACTTGACCCAACCGGGCGAGCAGGAGGTGATCATCGGGAGCACGCCGCCGTTCTTCACGCGGCCGACAAACTCGTTGGCTTCCTCAACGATGGTGAGGTCTGCCGCAAAGTCGGTGTCGAACACCTTATTAAAGCCGAGGCGACGGAGTGCCGCGACCATCTTGCCTTCCACATTGGTGCCGATCGGCATACCGAAGCACTCACCGAGAGCGGCGCGGATGGAGGGAGCGGTCTGCACAATGACAACCTTCTCGGGATCGGAGAGAGCCGACCACACCTTCTCGGTGTCGTCCTTCTCCACAAGAGCGCCCGTCGGGCAAACCACGGTGCACTGACCGCAGGACACGCAAGGCGTATCGTTGAGGGGTTTCTCAAACGCACACGCAACATGGGTGTCGATACCACGGTCGTTCGCGCCGATGACGGACACGAACTGCTCGTTACATTTCGCGATGCAACGGCGGCAGAGGATGCACTTGTTGTTGTCGCGCACAAGGTGCGGCGCGGAATCGTCGATGTCATACTGCGGGCGGAAGCCGTCATAAGCGCCGGTATCTTCCACGCCGTAGTCGCGGCACATCTTCTGCAGTTCGCAGTTGGTGGAACGCACGCAGGAGAGGCACTTCTTCTCGTGGGTGGAGAGGATCAGCTCGAGCGTGGTCTTGCGCGCCTTGCGCACCTTCTCGGTGTTGGTCTGAATCT
>JAZRTC010000118.1:0-19760 GCA_045651865.1 Acutalibacteraceae bacterium | reverse complement strand
TATTCCCCATAATTTTTCATTCCTGACTACCCCCAAAACAGCCGTCTGACGGAATCATCCCTCAGACGGCTGTTCATTTTATTGATGGCGTTGCATAACCGCTTCGACCGCATCCAAGGCGGGCAGGCTGGTCTGCGCGCCCATGGTGCACACAGTCAGTCCCGCTGTGCAGTTGGCAAAGCGCAGGGCATCCTCCACTCGTTCGCCGTTTGCCGTCGCGACGCAGAAGGCACCGACAAAGCTGTCACCTGCCGCCGTGGGATCCACCACCTCTCCGCAGGAAACCGACGGTGAGCGCACAATCTTCTCGCCGTCAACATACACACATCCGCGCTCCCCGAGCGTGATCAGCACCGTCTTTGCCCCCATATCGCGCAGTTTGGCGGCGGCCTCAATAATCGTCGCCTCATCCTGCGGCACCACACCCGTGATCAGCGACGCTTCGTGTTCATTAGGTGAAATACAGCTCAGGCACGCAATCAATTCTGCAGGAAGCGGTCTTGCAGGCGCGGGATTGAGCATCACGGGAACGCCCGCCGCCTTCGCAAGTGCGGCAACATAAGTATTCACCTCTTCGGGGATCTCGTTTTGCAACAGCACCATATCGTAATCGGCAATAGATTGCTCCAAAAACCGCACATCTTCCACACACAACTCGTTATTCGCACCGAGAACAACCACAATGCGGTTCTGCGTGCCGTTGTCCGCTTGCTGAATCTGAATATTTGCAATCGCCGTAGAAGCATGTGGTGTGCGCATCACATACGCGGTATCCACACCGCTCTGCCTGAGAGATGCGATCAGTTGTTCACCGAAGGCATCCTCACCGACCATGCCGACCATCGTCACCCGCGCGCCCAGCCGCGCCGCCTGCACCGCCTGATTGGCACCCTTGCCACCGGGAACTGTCCGAAAACCGTCACCGAACACGCTTTCTCCCGCGTTCGGGAAACGCTTTGCCGTCACGATCAGATCCATCACCAGACTGCCGACCACCAGAATACGCGGTGCTTTCATACACAATCCCTCCGCTCTGAACATAAAAAAATTGCCCAAAGGAGCACAAATCCTTTGGACAATTATACTATGCAATATCCGTAGGTGTCAATCTTAATCGAGCACATACACGATCACCGCGCGGCGACCGAACTCGTAGCACTCGCCGACCGTGTTGAAGAACAGGTCAACAATCGTGCCCGTGCCGTCATAGATAAACGAACCCGTATCACCCGCGACGCAGTAGCCGTACACATAGCTGCCGTCCTCCGTGGTGATATACAGACGCGTGCCGTAGGGGATCACATCGGGATCCACTGCCACAACGCCAACCTGCGCAGGCATACCCGAAGCGGTCCAATCGCCCGCCAGACCCTGATCGTTGGTGTAAGCGGTTGCGTTGCCGTAGTACACAGCGCTGTAAGTGAAGTCTGCCGTTGCGCCGGCATTACCCGACACAGGAGCCGCAGGCTTCACATAGGTGCCGATCGCGATCACTTCATCGACAGGAGCCACGGTCACCGTCTCCGAAGCGAGAACGGACTCCACAAGCTCACCGTTGACATAACGGTCGCGGAACACCTTGGTCATTTCACCGTTGACACCCTCAGTCTCGACAATCGTCTCGCCCGCGTTGTAGTCATCGGTCTCGTAGCTGGTCGAGCCAAAAGGCACGACAGCGGTTTCTTTGCGTTCTTTAAAGGTCACGCGGTCAACAGTGATCGTCAGATCATCCGTAACCTTTGTGTCCGCCGCCACATTGAGAACATCGTCCTTACCGAGCGTCACGCCTGCTTTTTTGAGCGCGTCCGCCACAGTACCCTCGGTCAGCGTGATCGTACGGGTCACACCATCAACCGAAACGGTCACATCCACAGCGCGGGATACATTGATCTCGCCCTTGGCAAATTCCCATTCAGCGGTCACAACATCGTCTTCGTCAACGGTCAGACCCGCTGCCTTGAGGATCAGACCGGAATCGGTCGAGATGCTCACGATGCTGTGGTTTTCGTTTCCGTCGGAGATGGTAACGGTGCGAAGGTTCATCGTCACATAACCCATCAACACTGCGACGGCGGCAACCATTGCCGAGACAGCAACAACACGGTTGGCAAAGAACGCCTTGATGCGTTGAACTGTCTTTAAATTGCTTTTCATCAAATCTCCCTTTCGTTTAACGGTTACCGACAGTCGGTATCCGTAAGGCGGATCTGCATCTTTAAGATTTACCGGTCGCAGTCGTGCCGACCGGCATTAGAGGCAGGCGCCTTTCTTTGCCGTGGATCGTTGCCCTTAAACGGTATACTGTAGAACCTTGGCAACTCTGAAGATCGTAAACGGAATGTTATATCCAATAGTAGGATGATACCCCGTTACACGGCAAATCATAACTAATGTGTGCTTTGGTGATATTGCGTCTTGTATTATACGCAGTTATGCTCACTATGTCAAACAATTTCAAACGGCACTTTTTGTGCATCTTTTACAACAAAAGGGCTTGTTTTCGCTTTTCAAAAATTCAAACTGTTTTGAAAATCTCATCAAATCGTCACAGGCACATTGTATTGTAACCATACCGTTTCCTTTAGAGAAAACACAAAAAAGGTATATAACCACCCACCTGTACTGTGCATTTTATACAATTTGTTTGCCATTTATTTCCATAAATGGCAACGAAAAACAGAAAATGCGGTTTTTCTGTCGAATTTGTGCAAGGTAACAAATTTGCCTATCAAAATTCCCTCTGTACGGCGTAAAACCATCGTAATCACCCCCTATTTGGCGCAAAAAATCGCATCTGATGTCGAGTAATGATACAGTTTGTATAATTTTTGCGGATAATTTGCGTTTTTACCAGCACATCTCTGTAGATTGCCAACCGAAATTGCTTGTCATTATTATTTCAAATCTGTCATTTTTTGGTTTTATCCCCAAAAACACCCGATTATCCCCTCCTCACCGTTGATCTGCACCAACTTATCCGGATCCGAGCAGAAAAAGCAACATCCTGCTTCCCGAAAATCGCCGGTTGTCACTCCAAAGCTGTGCTGCCTGATCATGTCACACCTTGCCGCCGCACCGGGCAAGTCTGTCCTATATATATTATAATTATGTATATAAATATACCTTATTATATTGGAGATTATTCAAAAACCCTCTTGCACCGCCATTTCGGTCTGACGCGAAAGTGTATTTATTCATAATTTATGTATATTTATGCATTTAAAAACCATAAGATTGCATATCCATTCGGCAATTCCGCTTGTTTTGCAAGCCTCACAAGCGCTGTTTTATGCACTATGCCGAAATTGCTATAAAACGGCATAATTATTCGTTTTTTTGCTTGCATTTTTACACAATGCTGATATAATAATACACGAACATTCAACCGCGTTAAAGCGGTATCAGGAAAGAAGGATTTTATCATGAGCGACATCAAAAAAGTGGTCCTTGCCTATTCGGGCGGTCTGGACACCTCCATTATCATCCCGTGGCTGAAAGAAAACTATAACAACTGCGAAGTTATCGCGGTTGCTGCCGATGTGGGTCAGGGTGCTGAGCTGAGCGGTCTTGAGGAAAAAGCCATCAAGACGGGCGCTTCCAAGCTCTACATCGAAGATCTGCGCGAAGTGTTTGTTGACGAGTTCATCATCCCCACCGTCAAGGCGGGTGCGGTGTATGAGAACCAATACCTGCTGGGCACCTCGTTTGCCCGCCCGATCATTGCCAAGCGCATCGTTGAGATCGCCAAGGCAGAGGGTGCGGACGCGATCTGCCACGGCTGCACCGGTAAGGGCAACGACCAGGTTCGCTTTGAGCTGACCATCAAGGCGTGTGCTCCCGATATGAAGATCATCGCTCCGTGGCGTACCTGGGAGCTGAAATCCCGTGAGGATGAGATTGCCTACGCAGAGGCGCACAATGTGCCGCTGGCAATCACCCGCGAGACCAACTACTCCAAGGATAAAAACCTGTGGCACCTCTCGCACGAGGGTCTGGATCTTGAAGATCCCGCCAACGAGCCTGACTACGACAAGATCCTTGAGCTCGGCGTGTCTCCCGAGAGAGCACCCGACAAGGCAACCTATGTTACCCTGTCCTTTGAGAAGGGTGTGCCCGTTGCCCTCGACGGCGAGAAGATGAGCGCGCTCTCCCTCATTGAGAAGCTCAACAAGCTCGGCGGCGAGAATGGTATCGGTATCGTCGATATGGTCGAAAACCGCCTTGTCGGCATGAAGAGCCGCGGCGTGTATGAGACGCCGGGCGGCACCATTCTGTACAAAGCACACGAGGCACTGGAGACCCTCACCCTTGATCGCGACACCATGCACTACAAGCAGCAGATGGTCGCCGGCAAGTTCAGCGAGCTTGTCTACTACGGTCAGTGGTACACCCCGCTTCGTGAGGCACTGTCTGCATTCGTGGACACCACCCAAGAGACCTGCACGGGCGATGTGAAGCTCAAGCTGTACAAGGGCAACATCATGCTCGCGTCGCTGACCTCCCCCTACTCGCTGTACGACGAAGACATCGCAACCTTTGACGAGGACGAAGTCTACGATCAGATGGACAGCCAGGGCTTCATCAACCTGTTCGGCCTGCCGATCAAGGTGCAAGCCAAGAAAAAGGGTCTGTAATTTTTAAAGTCAATACCAGCGGTGCGCGATCCGATTTCGCGCACCGCCTTTTCCCTATTTTACGAAAGGCAGGAAACCGCCATGAAACTGTGGGCAGGACGCTTTGAAAAGGCGCTTGACGACAAAACCAACGATTTCAACTCCTCCATTTCCTTTGACTGCCGTATGGCAGAAGAGGATATTGCAGGCAGCTTGGCTCACGCCGCAATGCTGGAGGCACAAGGTATTATCAGTGCCGAGGACGGCGCCAAGATCCGCGACGGACTTGCTTCCATCGCCGCCGACCTGAAAAGCGGCGCACTTGAAATCGATATGACCGCCGAAGATATCCACACCTTTATCGAAGGTGAGCTGACCGCCCGCATCGGTGACGCAGGCAAGCGCCTGCACACAGGACGCAGCCGCAACGATCAGGTGGCACTCGACATCCGTCTGTATCTGCGCAATCGCATCCCCGCGTTGCAGGCACAGATCGAGGAACTGATCGCCGTGCTTTGCAACAAAGCGGAGGACTATGCCGACGCAATCATGCCCGGCTACACCCACCTGCAACGCGCACAGCCAATCTCGTTCGGTCATCACCTGATGGCATATGCGGAAATGTTGCTTCGCGACCGCGACCGCTTGTCGGATGTATACAAGCGCACCAACATTTCCCCGCTCGGCAGTGGCGCTCTCGCCTCCACAACCTATCCGCTTGATCGCGAGGCGGTTGCCAAAACACTCGGCATGGACGGCGTGACGAACAATTCGCTCGACGGCGTGTCCGACCGCGATTTCGCAGTGGAACTTGCCGCGGCACTGTCGCTGATCATGGTGCATCTGTCCCGCTTCTCGGAAGAAATCATCCTGTGGTGTTCGTGGGAGTTCAAATTTATTGAACTGGACGACGCATTTTCGACAGGCTCGTCGATCATGCCGCAAAAGAAAAATCCCGACATCGCCGAGCTTGTGCGCGGCAAATCGGGCCGTGTGTTCGGCGATCTGATGACGCTTCTGACCGTTCTCAAGGGTATTCCGCTCGCCTACAACAAGGATATGCAGGAAGATAAAGAGGCGATCTTTGACGCACTCGACACCGTGACGATGTGCCTGACCGCCTTCACCCCGATGATCGATACGATGACTGTTCTGCCCGACAATATGCGCAAAGCGGCGGCAGGCGGCTTCATCAACGCGACCGACGCGGCGGATTACCTCGTCGGTAAGGGTCTGCCCTTCCGTGACGCGTATAAGGCGACCGGTGAGCTGGTTGCACTGTGCATCCGCAAAGGACTGACACTGGAAACGCTCCCGCTTGCCGAATTCCAAGCGGTTTGCGAGCTGTTTGATAACGATGTATATGACGCGATCGCGCTTGAACGCTGTGCGGCGATGCGCCGTGTGTACGGCGGTCCTGCCCCCGAAAATGTCCGCGCCCAAGCGGCACGCGTGCGCGAGTTGTTGAAATAAAGGAGTTTTTACCTATGATCAAAGCCGGTATCATCGGCGCAACGGGCTACGCAGGCGTCGAACTTGTGCGCATCCTTCTGCGCCATCCGCAGGTGGAGCTTGCCGCTGTCAGCTCTGTTTCGTTTGAAGGCAAACCCATTTCCGATATTTACCCTTCCCTGCGCGAGATCTGCGACCTGCCCTGTGCTGACGCCAATGCAGTTGTCGAAGCGTGCGATGTGATCTTCGCGGCACTTCCCCACGGACTGTCGCAGGACACCGCCAAGGCGTGTGCGGACGCAGGCAAGAAATTTATTGACCTCGGCGCGGATTTCCGCCTGGATGATCCCGAGGCTTACGAAAGCTGGTATCAGTCGGAATATCGCTACGACGACCTGCACAAGAAAGCGGTCTACGGACTTTGCGAGATGTTCCGCGAGGATATTCAGCAAACCTCCATCATCGGCAACCCCGGTTGCTATCCGACGAGCGTCGCACTGGGTCTTGCCCCCGCATTGAAGAACAAGCTGGTCTCCCCCGTCGGTATTGTGGTTGATTCCAAATCGGGTACCACGGGTGCGGGTCGCAAACCGACCCAGACCACGCATTTCCCCGACTGCGCCGATGCATTTTCGGCGTACAAAGTGGCATCGCACCGCCACACCCCCGAGATCGAGCAGACACTCTCGAAGCTCGCAGGTGAAGCGGCAACGATTACCTTTGTGCCGCATCTTCTTCCTGTCAACCGCGGTATTCTTTCCACCATCTACGCCCGTCTGAACGACGGCGTGACCGAGGAACAGATCCGCGCGGCATACGAAGCGGCTTACGCCAACGAACATTTTGTGCGCGTGATGCCCAAGGGTCAGGCGGTCAACATCCGCCATGTCCAATGCTCCAACTACTGCGACATCCAGCTGTACATCGACGAGCACACCCGCTTGCTGATTGTCACCAGCGTCATTGACAATATGGTCAAAGGTGCCGCAGGACAAGCAATTCAGAACATGAACCTGCTGTTCGGCTTTGACGAAGCAGCAGGACTGGATATGATCCCCATTGCATTTTAACGAAGAAAGTGAGTTCGTTTTCTATGGCTATCAGAATTGAAGGCGGCGTCACCGCCCCCAAAGGCTTTACCGCCGCGGGTATGCACTGCGGCATCCGCCGCAACCGCACCAAACGCGATATTGCGCTCATCGTGTCCGACCGTCCCGCTTCGGCGGCGGCGGTGTACACGCAAAACCTTGTGAAAGGCGCTCCGCTGACCGTGACCAAGGCACATCTGGAAAACGGCATTGCCCGTGCCATCATCGTCAACAGCGGCATTGCCAACACCTGTGCCGCCGACGGCATTGAAAAAGCCGAAGCGATGTGCGCGCTTGCCGCAGACGCACTGCAGATCCCCGCTGAGGATGTGCTGGTCGCATCCACAGGCGTGATCGGCCCGTCCATTGTGCTCGATCCCATTGTCGCGGCAGTCCCCGCACTCGCCGCCTCTCTTTCCAAAGAAGGCGGCACCGACGCCGCTGAAGCGATTATGACCACCGACACCGTGAAAAAGGAATTTGCATTCCGCGTCACTTTGGGCGGCGTGGACTGCACCCTCGGCGGCATCGCCAAGGGCAGCGGTATGATCGCACCGAATATGGCGACGATGCTGTGCTTTTTGACCACCGACGCCGCTATCGACAGCATCCTGCTGGACGCGGCACTTCACGAGGTTGTGGGCGACACCTTCAATATGCTGTCGGTCGACGGTGATACCTCGACAAACGACAATGTTATCCTGATGGCAAACGGTGCGGCGGGCAACACCCCTATCACCGAGAAAAACGAGGATTATGCGGCATTTGTGGAGGCTCTGCACACGCTGTGCGCCGACCTTTGCCGTCGCCTTGCCAAGGACGGCGAGGGTGCAACAAAGCTGATTGAAACCAAAGTCTACGGCGCGAAATCCGTCAAGGATGCCCGCACCATTGCCCGCTCGGTCAACAATTCCTCCCTGCTCAAATCCGCCATGTTCGGCGCGGATGCCAACTGGGGTCGCGTGCTGTGCGCGATCGGCTATTCGGGCGCGGAGGTCGATGTCAAGGGCGTGAAGGTCTCGTTTGTTTCCAAGGCAGGTTCTGTGACCGTCTGCGAACACGGCGCCGGCATTGAGTTTGACGAAGATGTGGCAAAGACCGTGCTGACCGAGGACGAGATCGTCATCGAGATCCTCCTCTCCGACGGCGACGCTCAGGCAACCGCCTACGGTTGTGACCTGACCTACGACTATGTGAAAATCAACGGTGACTACCGTACCTGATAAAAAGAAGGCGAACATTATGAACATCACTACCACCGAGCGCGCGGAAATTCTGACCCAAGCGCTCCCCTATATCAAACAATATGCGGGCAAAACCGTCGTCATCAAATACGGCGGCAACGCGATGATCAATGAAGAGCTCAAAGCCGCCGTGATGGAGGATATGGTCCTTCTGCACACGGTCGGCATCAAGTTGGTGCTTGTCCACGGCGGCGGCCCCGAAATCAACGCGATGCTCGAGAAAACGGGCAAAGAATCGAAGTTTGTCGGCGGTCTTCGCTACACCGACGAGGAAACGATGGACATTGTGCAGATGGTGCTGGCGGGCAAGGTCAACAAAGAGCTTGTTCAGCAGATCACCGAGCACGGCGGCAGAGCCATCGGTCTGTGCGGTCTCGACGGCGGTATGCTCACCGCTGTGAAACACCGCGAGCCCGACCTCGGCTTTGTGGGCGATATTTCCCGCGTGGATGTCACCCTGCTGCGCAACAGCCTCGAAAACGACACCATCCCCGTGGTCGCAACGGTCGCAGGCGGTATGGACGGCGAGCGCTACAACATCAACGCCGACATTGCGGCGGCAGAAATTGCCGCGGCACTGGGCGCTGAAAAGCTCGTGCTGATGACCGATGTGCGCGGACTGCTCCGCGACAAAGACGATCCCGACAGCCTCATCTCGACCGTGCAGGTCAGTGAAGTGCCGCGCCTGAAAAAAGAAGGCGTGCTGTCGGGCGGTATGATCCCGAAGATCGAATGCTGTGTCGAAGCGGTACGCCGCGGCGTGCGCCGTACCCACATCATCGACGGCAGAATCCCCCATTCCATTCTCATCGAAATGCTGACGCACGAAGGCATCGGCACGATGTTCCTGTAAAGAAGGGTTTGTATTATGTCTTTTGACTCCATCAAACAAACACACGACGAAGCGCTGATGCCGACTTACGGTCGCTTCCCCGTGGCGCTGACAAGCGGCAAGGGCGCGACCGCCTATGACGAGGACGGCAAAGCGTATATTGACTTCGGCAGCGGCATCGGCGTGACCTCGCTGGGTTACTGCGACGAAGGCTATATCGCGGCGGTTAACGCACAACTGCACACCGCTCAGCACTTCTCCAACCTCTACTACAACACGACACAGATCGACTGCGCCGCGGCGCTTTGCCGCCGCACGGGAATGGCGCGTGTGTTCTTCGGCAACTCGGGCGCAGAAGCCAACGAGTGCGCCATCAAGCCCGCGCGCAAGTACAGCTTTGACAAATACGGCAAAGGTCGCTCCACCGTCATCACGCTATGCAATTCCTTCCACGGACGCACGGTGACGACACTCGCCGCAACGGGCCAGGATGTGTTCCACAACTACTTCTTCCCCTTCACGGGCGATTTCGTCTACGCTCCCGCCAATGACCTTGAGGCGCTCAAAAGCCTTGCCGACGACACCGTTTGTGCGGTGATGCTTGAGTGCGTGCAGGGCGAAGGCGGCGTGATGCCGCTTGACGAGGCATATATCCAAGGTGTGCGCGCGCTGTGCGACGAACACGACTGGGTGATGATCGTCGATGAAGTACAGACGGGCATCGGCAGAACGGGCAAGCTCCTCGCCGTTGAACACAGCGGTGTGAAACCCGATGTCGTGACGCTCGCAAAAGGTCTGGGCGGCGGTCTGCCGATCGGCGCGTGCCTGTGCGCACAAGGCTTTGAGAATGTGATGAGTGCCGGTATGCACGGCTCCACCTTCGGCGGCAACCCCGTCGTTTGCGCAGCGGCAAACTATATTCTCGATACCGTCGACACCCCTGCGTTTCTGGATGCGGTCACTCAGAAAGGCACTTACATCCGCGAACGCCTCTGTACCATGCCGCATGTCAAAGAGGTACGCGGCAAGGGAATGATGATCGGCATTGTCCTTGAGGACGATATCGCCGCCAAAGATGTGGCGAACGCCTGCCTTGCCAACGGTCTGCTCATCCTCACCGCCAAAACCCTGCTTCGCTTATTACCGCCGCTGAACATTTCGGATACGGAACTCGCGCGCGGACTGGATATTCTTGAAAATACGCTTAAGGAGTGGAACCAATGAAACACCTTTTGAAAATGCTTGATCTCTCCACCGAAGAGATCCTCGAGATCCTCAACACCGCCGACCAGCTCAAATATGAGCTCAAGCACGGCATCCCCCACCGCCACCTGGAGGGCAAAACACTGGGTATGATCTTCCAGAAATCCTCCACCCGCACCCGCGTCTCCTTTGAGACGGGTATCTATCAGCTCGGCGGTATGGGTATGTTCCTCTCCTCGCGCGACCTGCAGATCGGCCGCGGCGAGCCTGTTGAAGATACCGCCCGCGTGCTGTCGCGCTATCTCGACGGCATTATGATCCGCACCTTTGCACAAAAAGAAGTCGAGGATCTCGCCGAATACGGTTCGATCCCGATTATCAACGGTCTGACCGACTTCTGCCATCCCTGCCAGATTCTCGCCGACCTGATGACCGTGCGCGAGCATAAGGGATATCTGGACGGTCTGAAAATGTGCTACATCGGTGACGGCAACAACATGGCGAACTCCCTCATCGTCGGCGGTCTGAAAACCGGCATGAAGGTCGCCATCGGCTGCCCCGACAGCCATCAGCCCGACCAGCAGGTGCTGGATTTCGCCGCCGAATACGGCGACAAGTTCCTGATGACCCCCGACTGCAAGGAAGCCGCCGCGGATGCCGATATCATCTTCACCGATGTGTGGGCGTCGATGGGTCAGGAAGACGAAGCGAAAGCGCGTCAGGAGATTTTCAAGGGCTATCAGGTCAACGCCGAGCTGATGAAGGTTGCGCACGCCGATTGCATGGTGCAGCACTGCCTGCCCGCGCACCGCGGCGAGGAAATCACCGCCGATGTGTTTGAGGCACACGCTAATGAAATCTTTGACGAGGCGGAAAACCGCCTGCACGCCCAGAAGGCCGTCATGTTGCTCACCATGGGTCAATAAGAAGGATGTGACCGTTTTATGCTGATATTTCAAGCACAACCCGATACCGAGAAAAAGGCGAAGCGTAAAGCGAAAAAGCAGAACGACCGCCCCGATTCTTCGGGTATGCTGTACTTTATTTTAGCATTTGTAGTATGCTTGGCGCTGTTTGCGGGCATTGGTGTGCTGTGGTGGAAAACCACAGACCCCGCGCTCCCGTTTCTTGACAGCGGCGAAGTCACCACAACCGTCACCACAACCGTCACAAAGCCTGCCAGCCGCTTTTCGGTAAACCATCGCTTCTCTGTGGCGGTGTATATCACCGATGATAAGGGCGCTCTGCAGACCGTTTCGCTGTGTCTGTTCAAGCCTGACGAGGACAGTGTATCGGTCATTCCGATGCCTGCGGAGCTGGGACTTCCCGACGCTGATACCGACACGCTTGTGCATCGCTATGCCGCCGGTGGTGTGGATACTGCCCAGATGGCGCTGTCCGCATATCTCGGCAAAACCGTGGATTATTATGTTGTGCTGTCTTATGCTGCAGTGGAAAATTATTTCACGGCACTGGATTCCTCGCTGATTGTCAAGCTTCCCAAGGATGTTGACCAGCAAACGCCCGGCGAAGGCTTTACCATCCACCTGCAAGCGGGTGAGCAGGCACTCTCCGCCAAGCAAGCGGCAAATCTGCTCCGCTGTGATAATTGGCAGAACGGCCGCCGCGAGCGCGCGAATATGCACGCCGCAATGGTAAGCGCGTATATCAATCAGTTCATCTCGCGCAACCGCTCCCTGTCTACCGACCACGCCGCGCTGATGCCGCTTTGCCACAGCAACCTGAACAGCGACCGCTTTTCTGTTATTGAACCGCCGCTGTCTTACCTTGCCGACCTGAACAAGGAACTGCTGTGCACCAGCACCAACATCGACGGCACCTTCACGGGTGCAGGCGACACCTTACGCTTCACTCCCGAAGCCGGAATTGTCGATACGATCAAAAGTCATATGAAATAACGAAATCCCCGCAAGTTTGAAACTTGCGGGGATTTTTTTGTGTTGTGTAGAGGGTGTCGGGTGTCGCGGTCATTGCCACAGAGTTCGGGTCGTGTTCGTAGGGCGCGCTCCGACTTCGCATGTATAAGTTCCGCTTGCCAAATCATAGATTTGGAGCGTCACTTAAGCCCTCTGCGCGCCGTTTGTTACCGACACAGCCGGATGTATGCCATCTCTACGGAATTCGTGCTATTCAAAAACCTAACCGTAAAGGTGTCCACGGGAAGTTGCCGCGGCGCGCAGAGGGCTGCGCGCCCTACGGTGGTGCTACAAGTTTTTACTTATCCATAATTTTGGCGCAAGCCCTGCATCTGCCGAGTGAATCCAACTCCAACACCTCTAAGGTTTTCCTTAGCTCCGCATAAATTGCCGTGCGCTCCGGATCACCATTTTGAAATCCGTCTTCTTCAATAGCGGGGTTATACCCTAGTCTGCCGCAAAGAACGCAGGTGTGAATATACTTTTTGGCAGACGGATTCCATTTTTCAATATACTGCGAACAACCGCGTTTGGTCATTTTACTGTGTGACATAGGAACACCCCCACAGGAGAATCATGAAACATTGCTTCACAATATGAAATAATCCTTCGGATTGTGAAATTTTCTGCTGACGCAGAAAGCGAAATACCGTTCGCCTACGAAAAATGGTGCTGAAAAGAGCCTTGTCTTTCGACAAGGCTCTTTTCTGGCTGGGATAGCAGGACTCGAACCTACTACGACAGAGTCAAAGTCTGTTGTGTTGCCAATTACACCATATCCCAAGGTTTTGGGGTGGATAGAGGGATTCGAACCCTCGGCCTCCAGAGCCACAATCTGGCGCGCTAACCAACTGCGCTATACCCACCATATATTTGGCGCGCCTGAAGGGACTCGAACCCCTGGCCCTCTGCTTAGAAGGCAGATGCTCTATCCAGCTGAGCTACAGGCGCATTTATAAAAAGCGTGGCGGAAACATTTTTGGAGCGGGTGATGGGAATCGAACCCACGCGACCAGCTTGGAAGGCTGGGGTTCTACCATTGAACTACACCCGCGTATGTAAAGATTCCGTCACAGCGCTACTTATGATACCATATACATTTTCAATTGTCAAGAGAAATTCCTGCGTTTTTTTGAAATTCTTGAAAAGAACGGCAAGGGACGGAAACCCCGTCCCTTATGCCGCTTTTTCCTCTGCATAAATGCGTATAACCCCTGTCTCGGGCGACTCCAGATAAAACACCTCGCCGTACCACAGATCACGGAGGCTGTCGTCTTCCAGCTCGTACACCGCCTCAAAAAACGCCTGCTCCTCGAACAGATAATACACCGCATCGGCATATTCGTCCGTGTCGAATTTCAGCCACACATCCGTGTTGCCGTTTGCGATTTGTGAACGGATCGTGTCACCGAGCGTGCCGTCGTATACCTCGTCGACATACCATCCGTTCATCACATAATAGTTATACGCCGTTGCCGTCGCTTCGGGGACATACCGCGATTGCGCAGGATACTCCCGTGTCGCACAGATCTCCTCATCGGTGATGTTGAAGCAACGGTAGCCTTCCTCTCCTTCGATCGGATCATCCCATGTCACATCCGTGTGATAGGCTTCGCCGTCCAGCCACAGCATCGTCCAGGTGTGGTCATCGTTGAAGATGGAGGTGTTGGGAATACCCGCGCGACTGAGCAACAGCTGAAACGCCCGCGAATAGCCGCCGCAGATCGGATCGCCCGTACACAGCGCCGCATACGGCGAGCTGGCAATATGATACGGCATGTCGGGTTCTTCGTCCTCCTCCAGCTTTGCCGCTTCGTTGTATTCACTGCGCGTCACAAGCGCATCGTGGAAGATCCGCTCCTGCTCCACAGGCGGCAACAACTGCGCCTGTGTGATCAGGGACGATACTGCCGCCTCCAGCTCCGTTGCCTTTGCGGCGCGCTCGTCTGCGTTCCAGATATAAAAAAACCGTATATTGGTATATTCCTCGCCGAGCGACACCCAGCCGTATCCTCCCGTCAGATAGAAAAATTCGGGATGATCGTCATATACCGCGTGATACAGCTCCTTCACAGCCTCCTCGGACTCCAGCGCGTGTTCCAGAACGATTGATATACCGTATTCTTCGTCTACCTTGGTGTCCTGTCCGCGAGCCTGATACAGCTCCTTGACAACCGCCTTATAATTCGCTTGCTGAGTCTCATTGAGCAAGGTGTAGGCATACCCGTCCGGCAGAAGCACCATCGGCACCTCCACACTGGGCAGGGTCGTTGTCGTGGTCGCCGTGGTCGGCATAATCAGCGACGGCAGCTCCTCCATCACCTCATACAGATCACATCCGCACAGCGACAAACACAGCGCCAGCGCCAGCAACAAGCTGATCGCCCGCCTCGTTGTTCTCATCGCTTCATCCCCTCATCAAGAGACGGCTGTGCCGCCTGTTCACAGTACATATCCAAAAGCCGTTTGCATTTCTCACACTCAAACACATGGCAATTAACCTGCGCCACGAACTCCACATTCTCAGGCGTCATCGTGCGGATTTCTGCATAGCGCTGCATATCCCATTCTGTCAGATGTCCGTTCATAGTTGTACCCCTTTCACACGGAACCATTCGTTCCAGCGGTTGATCCAATCGGAGACCGTCGCACGCATTGTTTTGCCCGCCATACAATAGCTGTCAAACCGCGTATCGCCCACACGCTCACCGCTTTTGGTCATCTGCTCCGTCAGAACGCGCAATCGCACGATCTGTTCCTCGGTCACACACGCGGTATACACAATCGTGCGGTGCGCCGCGATGTGTTCCACGATTTCGCAAAGCGTCTTATCGCTGAACATCTGCTCCATCCACGCCTTTGTCACCGCGCCGTTGTACCAGCTGAACGCCAGCGAAGTCACATACAAAAACCATGTTATCACTTTATGCGGTGCAAGTCCCGACGATACCGCCGCATCGTTCATCCGTCTGAGAAGATCCTCCATCTCATCCACGCGGTCGATATCCTCAAAGCTGGTTTCCTCCCGCGGGATCTCAAACGGCACTTCCTCGCCGTCCTCGGAATACCCGCCTGTTTCGACCGAGATCATCGGAATATAGGTGCGTCTCGCCGTGATCTGCTCCTCGTATGCGCCGTCTGCAGCATCTTCCATCCCCAGCTCGCGGCGCAGACTCTCAAACCGTTTGCCCGCCACCACGCCGTGCGCATAGCCCTCGCGGTCCATAAAGTTAAGAGCGCGTCCCTTTGCCACGATGAACACGCGTGCCTGAAAATAATGCGGGTCAACAATACTGCCGTCCTTTTGCACAATGTGGCGCGCTTCTTTGATCAGGCACATGATGACCTCGCTGTGCAGATCGTGCTCCAGCGAAAACATCTGTATAAGCGGACGAGCCGCCCATTTGCGGAACTTCGCCTTTAAAATGCGGTCTACGATCTCAACATACAACGAATACTCGCCGCGCAGAATCTCCCGCACCATCGCCTCATACTCCTCCTGCGTAAACCGCAGTGTGTACGCGCTGTTTTGTTCATCGGCCGGACTATCCCATACAACATCCTGTTCCATTTCATTGTCTCCTATAATTTGTTATATATATGATATCGCACCTAAAAAAACTTGTCAAGCATCCTCCTCTTGACGGGTGTGGTATACTAAAAAGAAAGAGGAGGTGCGCCCATGAAGGTGATTGCACATATTCATACCGATTTCGAGTCGAAGTTCGGCGTGCCGCGCCAGAGCGGACTGGTCGATACAACCGCTACGATCGTGTTTGAGCCGCCGTACCGCGTTACCGAAGCTGTGCGCGGGCTGGAAGACTTTTCGCATATCTGGCTTATCTGGCAATTCTCTGAGGCGGTGCGTGAGGACTGGTCGCCCACTGTCCGTCCGCCGATGCTCGGCGGTAACACGCGTATGGGTGTGTTTGCGACCCGCTCACCGTTTCGCCCGAACCCCATCGGACTGTCGTGCGTGAAGCTCGAGCGCGTGGAGATCTCGCCCACCCTCGGCCCTGTCTTATATGTCTCGGGCGCTGACCTGATGAACGGCACGCCCATCTATGATATCAAGCCATATCTGCCCTACACCGACGCTCACCTCGAGGCAACCAGCGGCTTTGCGGGTACTGTCCCCGACCGCACCGTGCGGGTGAATGACCCTGATAACCTGCTGTCAGTCGTTGCCGAGGACAAACGCGAAGCGCTCGTGAATGTGCTTGCCTCCGACCCGCGCCCGACCTATCAGCATGACCCCGAGCGGGTATACGGCTTCGGCTTTGCGGGGTATGAGATCCGCTTTCGGGTAGACGACAAGATCCTGACCGTTGTAGAGATCATATAATATAACAACAAAACCGCCGCACTTTCGCAAAGAAAATGCGGCGGTTTTATTCATTTGTTTACTCCATATCCGTCGGCTGGGTCGGTGCCATGGGAGGCACAACCACCACGGGGTCGGATGCCGCCAGCTTACCGCCGAGTGCGCCCATCAGCAGGCTCTTGATATCAATGCCCATGCCTGCGCTGATGCCCTCGGTAATCTGCGTCGTACCGTTGACAATATCGGCAAGGAGTTTTGCCGAGTTGCCTTCGCCGTACATCGTGATCTTATCGACCTTCGAGAGCGGTTCTGCCACATTCTTCGCGATCTCGGGCAATGCACCCATGATCATTTCGACCACGGCCGCCTCACCGTACTTCTTCATCGCTTCTGCCTTCTTGTCAATACCCTCGGCTTCTGCGAGCGCCTTGGCGCGGATCGCTTCTGCTTCAGCGCGACCGACCGCCGCAATACCCTCTGCTTCTTGCTCCTTGGCGTATTTCTCCGCCTCGGCAATCTTCATCTGTGCCGCCGCTTCCTGCTCCTGCTCATAACGGCGGGCTTCGGCATCCTTCTGGCGTTTGAAGAGATCCGCCTGCGCCTCTTGCTCCTGACGGTAACGCTCCGCATCCGCCTTGGCGCGAATCTCCGCGTCGAGCGTTTGCTTGCGGACTTCGACCTCACGCGCCTTCAGTTCGGCTTCGCGCTCTGCCTTGGCGATGTTCGCATTCGCCGATGCCACCTCAATGGTGCGGCGCTGTTCCTGCTCCTGAATGGAATAGGCGGCATCTGCTTCTGCCTTCTTCACATCCGAATCCTGCTTGAGCTCTGCCTGACGGATAGCAAGTGCCGTCTGCTTCTCAGCAATCTCCATATCCGACTGCACCTGCGCATCGTTGGCTTCTTTTGCCGCCTGCGCCTGTGCAATGGCGATGTCGCGCTCTGCCTGTGCCTTCGCGACCGCCGCACCCTTCTTGATCTGCGAAATGTTGTCGATACCGAGATCTTCAATCACATTATTCTGATCCGCAAAGGACTGCACATTGAACGAGATCATTTCCAGACCCATCTTCTCAAGGTCGGGAATGGCGTTCTCCTGCACGCGCTCACCGAACGCCTTGCGGTCGGTGACCATTTCCTCCAGACGCATCTGACCGACGATCTCACGCATATTACCCTCAAGGGTATCCTGCACGCGGCGGATGATCATATCCTCGCCTTCGTTGAGGAAGAACTTGGACGCAAGCGTCATCATTTCCACGCTCTGACCGATGCGGATTTTCACCGTCGCATCGACCTTCACATTGATATACTCGGCGTTCGGAACAAAGTCTGTCGTTTTGACATCAACCGAGAACATCTTGAGCGACAGCTTATCCATTCGCTCAAAGAACGGAATACGGATACCCGCTTTACCAATCAGGATGCGCGGCTTGCCCAGACCCGAGATGATGTACGCCGTATCGGGCGGTGCTTTCACATAGCCGGCGACAAGAAAGATCACCAGCAACGCAACGGGAATGACGATAAACAGAACATTCATAACAATTCCTCCGTTTTTTATAAAATGTAGTACCGGACTGATTGATATACCAACGGCTTACACCGCCGTTTCGCAACGCACGAAAAAATTATTCGGCAAATACCGCGTTGTATGCCGCCTCACGGAGTACAGCCGCCGCTTCTTCACCGACGCCGCCGTCAAAGGTCACCTTGCGAACATCCGCGCCCGTGAAGGTTGCCAGATGGCAAATCGCCGCCAGATAGCTTCCTGCGAGCGACGGGTGCGTGGTGTCGGGGTCATACAGTTCGATCTCTTCGTGTGTCGTGTACACATCGTAGAACGCCGCACCGACAGGCGATACCTCCGCGCCGATCACCGCCGCCGCTTTATCATACGCCGCGATCATATCCTCGGTCATACTTTTATTCGTCCAGCCGAGTGCCAGCAAGGTCGGACTGCCTTCCTGCCGTCCCCATGTCTGATAGAGAATCGTTTTAGCACCGTTCGCTTGGATCTTTTCATCAAGACCTTTCACGCCGTCTTCAAAACGCTCATAATTCTGAATGGCGCAGGTGCTTTGCTCTTGAAGGAACACCGCGTTGTAGGTGTTCTCGGAAAAACATTTCAACAGTTGAATACCAAACTCATCTTTTTTATTCAGATACTGATCAAGATAGTAACCGCCCTGCGTCACATGATCCGCCGTGATCGTGTAACCGAGGCTCTCGCCCGCCTGTGTGAACAGGTCCCACATATCGTTATAGTAGGTGTAGCTGTTTCCGACAAACAGCACACGGTAGGTCTGATCCTTTGCAATGCCCATTTCGGGTTCCTCCTTACATGCCGTCATACCAAGCACAAACACCAAAGACAAGAGTACACAAAGCCATTTTTTCACAGACAACACATCCTTTCTGTCTTTTATTATACGAGCATATAGTCGCTCCGTCAAGCATCGCTTTTGCTGATTTTTATATCCCCGAAAAAACTTTAAAAAAGTTGAATTTTCTTCTTGACATTCCGTTACTTCTATGATATAGTATTTCTTGCGTTCGACATGGGAGAATTCCCGAGTGGCCAAAGGGGGCAGACTGTAAATCTGTTGTCTCTGACTTCGGTGGTTCGAATCCACCTTCTCCCACCAACAAAAAGACGACATCCGTTTGGATGTCGTCTTTTTGTTTTATCTTGGAATGTAGATTCAAAAGCCCGTGAAGAAAACGCCGCGGCGCCTTGGTGATATTTGTGATCGATAAACTCGTTTTGAAGCTTCAGAAGACTGTCTCCCGCATCATGTTTGTAGTCGATAATCAACGCCGTTCGGCGTTCCTCGGGTGTCATATCGGCATAGTTGCGCTGTTCCCCGCGAAGCGAACGCAGGGTCTGACCCGCTCGTCTCGCCGCCGTCGCAGTCACATATGATGCGTTCGCCTGCTCCGCACCCGTCGCCGCGTAACCCTGCATCAGGATCAATGCCGTCGACTCCTCAGCGGTGACTGCTTCGCCTGCGATAAGCTTCGCGCTGATGGCGAGGATCCTCTCCTCGTCTTGGAGGATCTCCTC
>JAZRTC010000117.1:0-13641 GCA_045651865.1 Acutalibacteraceae bacterium | reverse complement strand
GGCACGGATATCGCGGCGGGACTTCTTCGCAGGCGCTACGGGCATCTGTCCATTGGGCGGCTGGTGCTGTGGGTGGATGCGGCGGTGATCGTGTTGTCGGTAGCGGTATTTCACGAACTTTCGGCGGCGCTGTATGCGGGGGTGCAGGTGTTTGTGACCTCGCTGATGATCGACTATATCGTATACGGGCATGAGGAAGGACGCTTGCTTCTGGTGGTCAGCCGTTTTCCGGCTTTGTTGACGCAGGAGATCACGGGGACATTATCCCGCGGTGTGACGGTGCTCGAGGCAAAAGGCGGTTATACAGGCGACAGCACGGCGTTGTTGCTGTGCGCGGTGAGCCGCATGCAGGTGCCGAAATTGAAGGAGACAGTGTATCGGTCAGATCCTGCCGCGTTTATCATGATCGTTTCCACGGAACAGGTATTCGGCAAAGGGTTTTTATCGCATAACCCCTTGTAATTTTTGACAAGATATGCTATACTCTGCTTATATACGATAGGCGATTTGCGCAAAGGAGGCGACGGCGTTGAAGGCGGTATCGGTCAGCATCGTGTCCTACAACAACGCTAAAGAGCTCCCCTTGGTGCTGGACAGCCTGTTCGCGGCGACAAAAGGTGTGTCGCTGTCGGTGTATGTGGTGGATAACCACTCCGCCGACAACACCCTTGACCTGCTCGCCGCGCGATACCCGCAGGTGACGGTGCTCGCCCTGCCCGACAATGTCGGCTTCGGCGCGGCGCATAACCGCGTGTTGCCGCTGCTGACATCGGACTATCACGCAATCATCAATCCCGATATTGCGTTTGAGGACGATGTGCTGACCGCCCTTTGTGAGTATCTGGAGGAAGACCGCGAGGCGGTGCTTGCAACGCCGCTGATCCTCAACACCGACGGTACACCGCAGGCGGTGCCGCGCGTACTGCCCAAACGGCGCTATATGTTTGCCGGACAGCTCGAGCGGTTTGGCGGTGTTTTCAAAAAATGGCGCGATGCGTATACCCGTCGCACCGAAGTGTTCACACAGCCGACATCTATCGACTTTTGCACGGGTTGCTTTATGGTGTGGCGCACGGCGGCACTTCAGGAACTCGGCGGCTTTGATAATCGCTTCTTTATGTATATGGAGGATGCCGATCTTTCGCGTCGTGGCAAGCGTCTGGGCAAACTGATGCTTCTCCCGCAGGTGACGGTGACGCACGCGTGGGAAAAGGCAAGCGGCAAAAGCTGGCGCTTTTTAAAAATTCATCTGCGCTCGATGCGGCTGTATTTCGCCAAATGGAGGAAACAGAGATGACGGTTTCCGTGGCAATGGCGACCTACAACGGTATTGTGTACATACAAAAACAGGTAGATTCCATCCTGGCACAGCTTGAGACAACCGACGAGCTGGTGATCTCCGACGACGGCTCGACGGACGGCACACGCGAGTGGCTTGAGGAACTCGCTTTGCGGGATGCACGCGTGCGGGTGCTCAGCGGCCCGCGGCAAGGCGTGATCAAAAACTTTGAGACTGCCGTTACCGCGTGCACGGGGGAGTGGATCTTCCTTGCCGATCAGGACGACGAATGGATGCCCGACAAGCGCGAGGCGGTGCTTGCCTGCGCTGCTGAAACCGATGCGGTGCTGGTGATGCACGACGCACGGGTGGTAAATGAACACGACGCCGTGCTGGCAGATTCGTTTTTTGCACTTCGCGGCAGTCGCACGGGATTTGTAAAAAACCTGTGGAAAAACAGCTATATCGGATGCTGTATTGCGTTTTCGCGACAGCTCCTGCCTTATATTTTGCCGTTTCCGGACGGTATTCCGATGCACGATCAATGGATCGGCTTGCAAGCGGAACGGCACGGCACAACGGTGCTTCTTGACAGACCGCTTCTGCATTATTGCCGCCACGGCGATAACGCCACGGCCATGACGCACGGCTCACTGAAAACAATGATCCGGTCGCGTGTGGCGATGCTTCGTGCACTTTTCAGAAAAGGGTGAACATTGTGGAGGTACGCATAACCGCTCTTGTGGTCATATATAACCGCCGCTGTGAGGAATCCCCTTCCTGCGAAGCACTATGTCAGGATCCGCAGGCGCGGGCGGTGATCGTGGATAACAGCACCGAAGAAAATGACAACGCCCGCTGGTGTGCCAAACGCGGCTTCGGGTATGTGGCAATGGGCGGTAATTTCGGCTTGGCAAAGGCGTACAACCGCGGCATCGCGTGGATCAGGAACAACACCGACGCCACGCATGTGTTGCTCCTTGACGACGATACGACTCTGCCCAAGGCTTTCCTGAAAAACACTGCCGCAGACATCGCATCCAAAGAACGCGCGGACATAGTCTGCCCGCTGGTGCAGGACGAACAAGGACTGCTCTCGCCCTGCCGTATTGACGGACTGCGCGTGACCCGTATTCAGGATCCCGCTGAGCTGACTGCGCCGACCTTCACGGCGATCAATTCGGGGCTCGTTATAAATCTGCGGGTGTTTGACGACTATCGCTACGATGAGCGGTATTTTCTCGATTATATTGACCACGCGTTCTTCCGCGATATGAAGGCGCGCGGGATGAACTTTGCCGTGACCGGGCAGACGCTTTCCCAGCGGTTCTCGGGCAATGAACGCGGCAACAAGCAAGCGGCAAAACGCCGGCTTCGCATTTTTCAATCGGATTTTCGTCGCTTTTGCGGCAAGTCGCTCAAAGGGCGGCTGTTTGCACAAGCGGTGATTATACGGCGGCGTATAAAGATTGCGCTGTCAAAATAAAAGATGTTAAATTCTCTCAAAACGGAGGAGTACAACATGAAAGGTATCGTTCTTGCCGGCGGTTCCGGCACACGACTCTACCCCCTGACGATGGTCACATCCAAACAGCTTCTGCCGGTGTATGACAAGCCGATGATCTATTATCCGCTGTCCACGCTGATGCTGGCAGGTATCCGTGACATCCTCATCATCTCCACCCCGACCGACCTGCCCAACTTCAAAAAGTTGCTCGGCGACGGTTCGCGTTTTGGCATCAACCTTTCCTATGCGGAGCAGCCCTCGCCCGATGGTCTGGCGCAGGCATTCCTCATCGGCGAGGAGTTCATTGACGGCGACAGCTGTGCGATGGTGCTGGGCGACAACATCTTCTACGGAAGCGGCCTGAGCAAGCATCTGAAAGCGGCGGCGGCACGCGAAGAAGGCGCCACGGTGTTCGGCTACTATGTCGATGATCCCGAGCGCTTCGGCGTTGTGGAGTTTGATGAAAACGGCAAGGCGATCTCCATTGAGGAGAAACCGCAGAACCCGAAATCGAACTACTGCGTCACCGGTTTGTACTTCTACGATAAGCGCGTCACCGAGCTTGCCAAGCAGGTGAAGCCCTCGCCCCGCGGCGAGCTGGAGATCACCGACCTCAACCGTATGTATCTGGAGGACGGCACGCTGAATGTCGTTACCCTCGGCCGCGGTTACGCGTGGCTGGACACGGGTACGATGGAGTCTCTGGCAGACGCGACGCAGTTTGTGCGCATTGTCGAAGGACAGCAGGGCGTGCAGATCGCGGCAATCGAAGAGATTGCGTATAAAAACGGCTGGATCGACAAAGACAAGCTGATGGAGTCGGCAAATGCTTACGGCAAATCGCCTTACGGTCAGCACCTTAAGAATGTCGCAGAAGGGAAGTACCTCTACTGATGAAAATTCTGATTACCGGTTCCAAAGGTCAGCTCGGCAACGAACTGCTGACCATTCTGAAAGACGGTCGTGCCGAGATCGGCGCGATCAGCACGGCTTATGAAGGTGTCGAGGTCGTCGGCGTGGATGTCGATGAGCTGGACATCACCGATGCCGCCGCGGTCAAAGCAATGGTCACTGCTGAAAAACCTGATGTGATCATCAACTGCGCCGCGATGACCAATGTGGACGGCTGTGAAACGATGTTCGATGTCGCGATGAAGGTCAACGCCATCGGCCCGCGCAACCTCGGTGTGGCGGCAAATGCGGTTGGCGCAAAGCTGATCCATGTGTCGACGGACTATGTGTTTGCGGGCAACGGCACCGAACCTTACTGCGAGTGGGATGCCACGGCACCCAACACGGTTTACGGTAAGTCTAAGCGCCTCGGCGAAGAATATGTGCTCAGCTTCTGTGAGCGCGGCTTCGTGGTGCGTACAGCATGGCTCTATGGCTATGTCGGCAAAAACTTCGTCAAAACGATGCTGTGGCTCGGCGACAACAAAGACGAGATCAGCGTCGTTGCCGATCAGCGCGGCAATCCCACCTCGGCAAATGATCTTGCCTATCACCTCCTCAAGCTCGCGCTGACCGAGGAATACGGCGTGTATCATTGCACCAACGAGGGCGAATGCAGCTGGTACGACTTTGCCTGCCGCATTATGGAAAAGGGCGGCAAGGCGTGCAAGGTCAACCCCTGCACAACGGCGGAATACCCGTCGAAAACGCCGCGCCCTGCGTACTCATCCTTGAATAACCTGTCGCTTGCCTGCACGGTCGGCAATGAAATGCGTCCGTGGGAGGAAGCGCTGGATATGTATCTTGAAAAATTGGGAGGACTTGAACAATGAAAACTTATCTTGTGACCGGCGGCGCCGGCTTTATCGGCTCCAACTTCGTGCTCTATATGCTCAATAAGTACGACGATGTGTTCATCATCAATGTCGACAAGCTGACCTATGCAGGCAACCTCGAGAACCTCAAGTCGGTCGAGAACAATCCGCGTTACACCTTCGTGCAGGCGGACATCTGCGACGATAAGGCGATTGCCGACATCTTCGCAAAGTATGAGGTCGACTATGTGGTCAACTTCGCGGCGGAAAGCCATGTGGACCGCTCCATCGCCGATCCCGAAATCTTTGTGCGTACCAATGTGCTGGGTACTGTTAACCTGCTTAACAACGCCAAGAAGGCGTGGCAAATCGGCGACGACGAGTACAAGCCGGGCGTGAAGTATCTGCAGGTTTCCACCGACGAAGTGTACGGCTCGCTGGGCGAGACGGGCTACTTCATGGAGACCACGCCGCTGGATCCTCACTCTCCGTACTCCAGCTCCAAGGCATCTGCTGACCTCTTTGTCAAGGCGTACGGCGATACCTACAAGTTCCCCATCAACATCACCCGTTGCTCCAACAACTACGGCCCGTATCAGTTCCCTGAGAAGCTGATCCCGCTGATCATGAACAACACGCTCAACCACAAGAACCTGCCCGTCTACGGCGACGGTATGCAAGTGCGTGACTGGCTGTATGTCGACGATCACTGCAAAGCGATCGATATGGTCATCCGTGACGGCGTTTGCGGCGAAGTGTACAATGTCGGCGGCCACAACGAGCGCCCCAACATCTTCATCGTCAAGACCATTATCAACTACATCAAAGAGAATGTCGATGAGACCGTCGGCGAGCACATGATTACCTATGTCACCGACCGTAAGGGTCACGACCGCCGCTACGGCATCGACCCGCAGAAGATCAAGGATGCTCTTGGCTGGTATCCCGAGACGCCCTTCGAGGAAGGCATCGTCAAGACTATGAAGTGGTACCTCGACAACGCCGAGTGGGTGGAGAATGTCACCAGCGGTGCGTATCAGCAGTACTACGACAAGATGTACGCCAACAAATAAGAAAAGGAGCCTTTCAAACTATGGGTAACTTTACTTTTGAAAAAACCGCCATTGACGGCGTTATCATCGTGACGCCGAAGGTGTACGGCGATGCCCGCGGTTATTTTATGGAAACCTATGTCGAAAAGGATTTCGTCGAAGGCGGCATCGATGCCAAATTCGTGCAGGACAACCAATCGTCCTCCACCTACGGCGTGCTGCGCGGTCTGCATTTCCAGACCGAGCATACGCAGGCAAAGCTTGTGCGTGTCGTCAAGGGCGAAGTGTACGATGTAGCGGTCGACCTGCGTAAAGGCAGCCCCACCTTCGGCAAATATGTCGGCGTGCTTCTGTCGGCGGAAAACAAAAAGCAGTTCTTCATCCCCAAGGATTTTGCGCACGGCTTTTTGGTGCTGTCTGAAGAAGCGGAGTTCTGCTACAAGGTCGATGACTACTACGCTCCCGGTTCGGAGGGCGGTCTGATGTGGAACGACCCCGCCATCGGCATCGAATGGCCCATCCCCGAAGGTATGGAAGTGAATCTGTCCGAAAAGGATAAGAAGCACCCTGCTTTTGAGGATATCGAGTGGTAACACGATAAAGGAAGAATATCAGCGGCGGCGCATGGGCATACTCCCGATAAAAGGAGGGCGTGCGATGCCGCTGATTTCATTAGATAACATAACAAAACGCTATCAGACGGGCGCAGTCTGCGTCGATGCACTGCAGGATGTGTCGCTCCGCGTACACCGTGGCGAAATGCTGTCCATCATCGGGCAATCGGGGTCGGGCAAATCGACGCTGATGAACATTATAGGATGTCTTGATGTGCCGACAAGCGGACGGTACTGCCTGAACGGGCGCGATGTATCGCGATTGTCCGAGCGGGAGCTGTCGCAGGTGCGCGGCACACAGATCGGGTTTATTTTTCAGAAATTTCACCTGATCCCCGAGCTGACTGCACTTGAAAATGTGGAACTGCCGCTCAGCTACCGCGGGATTCACGCGGCGGCGCGGCGTCGGTTTGCAAAGGAAAGCCTTGAACGGGTCGGCTTGTCCGAGCGACTGTATCATCGCCCGAATGAGCTGTCGGGCGGTCAACAGCAACGCGTGGCAATCGCCCGTGCGATTGCGGCGCATCCGCCGCTGATTCTTGCCGATGAGCCGACAGGCAACCTCGACAGCGAATCGGGCGAGGTTGTGATGCAGCTGCTCCGTGAGCTTCATGCCGACGGACACACGGTGGTGCTGATTACGCACGATCCGTCTGTTGCGTCCATGGCACAGCGCACCGTACGCATGAAAGACGGAAAAATAGAGCCGTGAAAAGCGAGCCTTACGCTAAAATTATAATAACATCGCAGGGCGCGTATCATACACATACAAGAAGGTGACATACCATGAACGACGAACAGTATATGCGTCAGGCTCTCGCGCTGGCGAAAGAAGCGGCGGCAGAAGGCGAAGTGCCTGTCGGCGCCGTGATCGTGCGGGATGCCGACGGTGAGGTCGTCGGCCGCGGGCGCAATCGCCGCGAAGCGGCGCGGCACGCGCTGTCTCACGCCGAGATCGAAGCCATTGACGAAGCGTGCCGGACGCTCGGCGGCTGGCGACTGTCGGGCTGTACGCTGTATGTGACCTTGGAGCCGTGCCCGATGTGTGCGGGTGCCATCATCAACGCGCGGCTTGACCGCGTCGTGTACGGTACCGCCGATCCGAAAGCGGGATCGTGCGGCTCTCTTGTCGATTTGTTTGCCGTGCCGTACAATCATCATCCCGTTTGCGAACACGGCGTGTGCGCGGAGGATTGCGCCGACGAATTGCGCACCTTTTTCCGCGCGTTGAGAGAAAAGAAAAAGTAACGGAGACGAAATTTCTATGCTTGATAATGTCAAATTGCTACCCACCGAACAAAACAATCCCCGCACCGTGTCCATCGACACAGTCGATACCCTCACGGCGATCCGCATGATCCATGAGGAGGATCGCCGCGCTGTGGAGGCGATGACCGATACGCTGCCCGCGATCGCGGCGATGGCGGATGAGATTGCGCGCCGTCTGCAAAACGGCGGCAGGCTGTTTTATGCGGGGGCAGGCACCAGCGGTCGCGTAGCGGTGCTGGATGCATCGGAGCTTCCTGCTACATACGGTGTCGATCCGTCGCTGGTGAAAGCACTGGTGCCGGGCGGCTATGACACCCTGCCCGATGCGCGTCTCGGCGATGAGGACGACCGCGCAGGTGCCAGAGCGGATCTCGCGGCAGAAGGTCTTTGTGAGCGGGACGCCGTCATCGGCATCACCGCATCGGGGCGCACACCGTACGCCCATGAAGCATTGCTGTATGCCAAAGAGCGCGGCGCATTTGCAGGCGCGATCGTGAATGTGCAGAATTCCGTGTTATCGACGGCAGCGGATGTCACCGCGGCAATCGACACGGGGGCGGAGGCGATTCAGGGTTCCACCCGTATGAAGGCGGGTACGACCCAGAAGCTTGCGTTGAATATGCTGTCGACGGCGGTGATGATCCGCCTTGGCAAGGTGTACCGCAACAAGATGGTGGAGATCACCGCCATCAATGAAAAAATGGTGGTGCGCTGTGAGCAGATGCTGATGGAGCTCACGGGTGCGGATGAAGACACCGCATCCCGCGTACTGAAAGAATGCGACTATCATGTCAAATCCGCATTGCAAAAACTGGGGGCGAACCTATGAAATATTATATCGGTATCGATGGCGGCGGCACCAAAACGGTGCTCCGTATGTGCGATGAGAACGGCACTGTCGTTTTTGAAGAGGTCGGCGGCGGAAGCAATCCGTATACCGTGCCGCCCGAAACCGCCGAGGCGCTGGTGAAAAACCTTGTTGCCAAAGCGCTGGCGGCAATGCCCGCGGATGGAGTGCTCGGCGGCGCGTGTATCGGCGCGGCAGGCGCGGATACCGAGGAGGATTACGCGTTTTTTGACCGTGTGCTCCGCGAAGCGACGCAGTCAGACAAGGTGCTTGCCGTCAACGACGGCTATGCCTCGCTGTATGCCACGCTCGGCGACCGCGCAGGTGTGGTCATCGCGTCGGGAACAGGCTCCATCTGCTGGGGCAAAAACGATGCAGGCGAAGTGTGCCGCGTGGGCGGCTGGGGTTATCTGTTCTCCGATGAGGGCAGCGGTTACAGTATGGTGCGGGATGCCCTGGAGACCGTGTGCCGCACGATTGACAAGCGCGCCAGCAAGGGTGCGTTGCTTCTGGAAGAACTGATGAAAGATTTTGGCGTCCATACTTACGAAGAGCTGATCAGCGAGATCTATCTGTCGCCGACCCCACAATCGCTCGCGGCCTATTTCCCGCTGGTGGTCAAAGCGGCAAAGGAACACGATCCGCTTGCCTTGGAGGTCATCGACCGCGGAATGGAACAGCTGGTGGAGCTGGTTGCCGCGGCGGCAAGACAAATGGGCATGTATCCCGTGTTCACCGTCGGTATGACCGGTTCGGTGCTGAGCAAGGTGGAGATCACCCGCGAACTGTTTATGCAAAAAATGGTGGAACGCTTCCCCAAATGTACAATCGTTGCCGATAAATGTGAAAATGTGGACGGCGCGTTGTTCTTGGCGAAGAGACTGTAATAAAAAAAGAGGCTGTTTCAACAGCCTCTTTTTTATTTCTCATATCAATTCCAAAATCTCGCCCGCGTCCTTCAGCACGAGATCGGGTTTATCGTCGGAGGCGTCCAGAATCTCCTTGGTCGTCTCGCCGCTCATCACCAGGATGGTGGTACATCCTGCGTTCAGTCCGCTTTTGATATCCGTGTAGATGCGGTCACCGATGACGGCGGTTTCCTCTTTCGCGTATCCCGTCATACCCATGGCAAGGGTGGGCATCAGCGGGCTGGGTTTGCCGATGAAGAGCGGGCGTCTGCCTGTTGCGTTGAAGATCATTTCTGCGACGCTCCCGCAGTCGGGTACGCTGCCGAATTCCGTCGGGCACACCACATCGGGGTTGGTCGCGATGTAGGGGAGACCGTCCCTTGTCAGGAGCAGTCGGCTGACATCCTCCAATTTTTGGAAGGTCAGCTCTGTGTCAAATCCCATCACAATGATCTCCACACGATCCAGATCGGTGGTGACAGTGAAACCTTCTTTTTCAAGCTCGGTGATCAGCGAGCGCGTGCCGCAGACATAAAGTGTCGCACCTGCATGATGTTGCTTGAGGTAATACGCCGTCGCTTGCGACGAGGTGATAAAATCCTCCTCGGTTGCCGCGATTCCGAGACGGGCGAGTTTTTTGACATAATCCGCGACGCTTTTTGAGGAGTTGTTGGTCATAAACAGATAACGGCCGCCTTTCTGCCGAATACCGTTGAGCAGAGCCGGGGTAAAGTCAAACAAGCGGTCGCCGAGGTACAGCGTGCCGTCCATATCAAACAAAAACAAGCGAATATTGTCAAGCATCCTATGCGCCTCCTTTTTTACAGATTGTAGCGGATTTTTCTGCAAAAGTCAACCAACGGCAGAATGCACGATTTTATCGTTGGCACAACGCTGTTTTTTTCAACTTTATCTACTTGTTTTCTATGGATTTGTGCGATATAATGATATCATGAGAATTATACCCTTTTTAAAGGAGATGCAAGAACTATGAAGAAGCTTTTAAGTGTGGCATTGGCGGTATTGGTGTTGTTCACCACGCTGGTGTCGGCGGTACTGATCCCGACCACAACGGCGGCGTTCGAGAAGGACATTGACCTGATCGCGCAGCTGGCGGATGGCGGCGATTCGATCGTGATTGAGGACGGCACGCATCTGCCGCTGTACCCCAATCCGTCGATCACCTACAACGGCAATACGCATCCCTATCTGCATTTGTCCATCTCGTCGGATGTGCCGTTCCAGCTCGCTTTTCTGGATAACGAAACTTCGACAATCAGCGGTGACAAATGGATTACGGCAACGGGTGATTTCTTCCCGCAATTCGGTCTGGAAAATGCTCCTGCAGACGGTCTGATCCCTGCGGGTCATTACAATGTGTCGCTGAATATGAAGGGTTGCTACACCTGGAACGGCACCTTCCCTTCGGACGGCATCCTGACGATCAACGGCATTATGCTCGAGCCGTCGGGTGCAGGCCACTTTGAGGTCTCGCACATGGCTCTCAGCGCCGATGCGGCGTATGTCGCGCGCGGCAACGGCGATATGATGAACAAATCCTATGTCGTCGAGGGTAAAGAGAATGTGACCGTTGACGAGAACGGCAACTGGGTCATTTCGGGCAAGATCGCACTGGCACCGTATTATGCGCTGCAATACGATGTGCGTCCTTATATCCACATCAACGCAACCTCGGATGCACCGTATAAAATCACGGTCTATGATCAGGATCCCGACGGTGAGTATGCCGAGCATTGGATCAATCTGTACAGCAACTGGGTGGCAGGAGAAAATCATTTCCCTGCGGGCACCTTCAACGAAGCCAAGAGTTTCAAGGCAATCTACGATTATAACACCGCATTTGGTGGCTGGGGCAATAAAAACAACATTGCCAACATCCGCGCGATTTACATTGAACCCACCACAGCACCGGTTGTGCTGAAAAACCTGCGTTTTATCGAGACCGACACACTTGACGGCGGCGGATATGAGTATGAGACGCGTGTAAACGATCTGTATTACATCCGCAGTCCGCACCTTGTCCACGAATACGGTCAGCGCGCGGCGCTGAATGTTGGTTACGCTCCCGCAAACTACAAGCTGTACAACAAGAACACCGGTGATTTCATCAAGGTATTCTGCAGTGACTTTGATACAACAGCGCGCACAGGCATCAATTTCCGCCGTCTGGAACTGGAAGAATCGCCGTTCTTCGATGATAACGCGGCGGCGATGCTGCGCACGATCATTCTCAAGGCATACCCGATCCTGCAAAAAGGTTCGGATTACAACCTGCAGCAATTTATTGATACCATTGCCTCTGTCATTTCCTGGAATGACCTGACGGGTCTGACACAGGAAGAAGCGGTGGCAGGTGTGCAGATGGCTGTGTGGCAATATGCCAACGCCATTACTCCGCAATACATGCGTACAAAGGCGTATGGTGTTAACCACAACTTCCCTGCCTATGACGGCACCGATACCAATGCTGCCGGTCAGGATGTGAAGGTCAATGCCGTGAGCGGTACGGTCACTTATGAAAATCAGGGTGTGATCGCGGAAACGGATCAGCGCATCGGCGATGTGTACAGCTATATGACCTGGATGGATCCCACAGCACCCGAAGCGATGACAGTAGTCGGCAAGATCTGCTACGATGTGCGTTATGAAGATCAGACTGCTGTTGTAACCTATTATGTGGATTCCAAGAATGTGGATGGTTCGCCGGTGGAGATCAACATCTTCCCCGTTGGTGCCGAAATTGTGGGTGAACCGTCGTATAATGCGCAGACAGGTGTCTATGAAGCGCGCCTGACCAACTTCACGGGCAGCGAGTTCAGCGCATGGTTCACGGCAACACAGGATGCAGGCCCCCGTGTCTATTTCTATGAAGCTGAAGGCGGTCGCAAGGCGGCGCAGAGCTTCATCGGCATTGAGGATCAGCCCGTGTCGCTGTCGAGCGCCGCAGTGATGGAGGCACCCGCTGTCCCGACCACCACAACGACGACTACGACTACTACCACCACCACGACCACTACTACCACAACTACAACTACAACGACTACTACAACTACTACAACTACTACAACTACCACGACCACGACCACTACTACTACAACTACAACGACTACCACAACTACTACGACTACTACCACCACCACGACCACGACTACAACTACCACGACCACGACAACCACCACCACGACCACGACAACCACCACCACGACCACCACGACCACCACCACGACCACGACAACCACCACCACGACCACCACGACCACCACGACCACGACACTGCCGGCGTATGTACATATCAGTATTGATACGACCGAAGTGTATGTCGGGGATACCCTCACATTGGATGTTACGCTCGATTCCGTGACAAATGTGAAGTGTGTCGGCGGTATGCAGGTCGACTTCGCCTTTGACACGACTTATCTGGAAATTGTTGATGTTCAGGCAAAGGGCACCGCATCGGCGATGGATCAGTATCAGGTGACATTTGATCCCGAAGCGGGAACCGTGCGCTTGAGCGCGGTTGACAACGAGGGTGTGCAACCGGATCTGTCCGAAGCGATTTTGACCTTCACCTTCATCGCGAAGGAGAAGACGGACCATACGCCTGTGGAAGTGATCGGTTCGAACTGGATCAAGTGTGATGGCGGCGATATCATTGAGTCGGATGAACCCGGCGGTGTGATTATCCGCGAGCGCCCGACCACTACTACTACCACTACTACAACGACTACAACGACCACTACGACTACAACGACTACCACGACCACAACGACTACTACAACGACTACCACTACTACAACGACTACCACTACTACAACGACTACAACAACTACAACGACTACAACAACTACTACAACAACTACTACTACTACAACAACTACTACAACTACTACAACGACTACCACAACTACCACGACACTGCCGGCGTATGTGCATATCAGCATTGATACGGTCGAGGTATATGTCGGGGATACCCTCACCTTGGATGTGACGCTTGATTCTCTGACGAATGTGCCGTGTGTCGGCGGTATGCAGATTGAGTTCTCCTTCGACACGACCTACTTGGAAATCGTGGATGCTCAAGCAAAGGACAAGACCGCTACGATGGAACAAGTCTCGGTGACCTTCGATCCTGAAGCGGGAACGGTGCGTCTGACGGCTATGGATGATGCTGTGAAAATGGATTTGTCCGAGGTGATCCTGACCTTCACCTTCGTGGCAAAGGAGAAGACGGATCACACGCCTGTGGAAGTGACCGATTCAAACTGGATCAAGTGTGATGGCAGTGATATCATCGAGTCGGATACGCCCGGCGGCGTGATTATCCTTGAGCGCCCGACCACCAAAGTCGGAGGCCAAGCGGTCTTAGGAAGACAATGTC
>JAZRTC010000116.1:0-2248 GCA_045651865.1 Acutalibacteraceae bacterium | reverse complement strand
GATCGTAGCCATGGCGTTCTGTGAGCCAAGGAGTTGATTTATGACATTGTCTTCCTAAGACCGCTTGGCCTCCGACTTATTCCAGCAATGATCGCGGGGAATTTTATTCGTTTACAGCAGACCGTTTTGATCCATACGCATCAAAATCGTTGCAATCTGCGCACGGGACGCTCCCGTTATCGGCGAAATTTCGCCGCTTTGCATACCGGAAACAACGCCGTTCTTAACCGCCCACGCCATCGCATCGGTCGCGAAATCGCTGATGCGAGCATGATCCGGGAAAGCACTGAGAATACCGGCTACATTATCCACCACAGGTTTGTTCTTAAAACGATAGAAAATGGTGCATACCTGCTCGCGGGTAATCGCATCGCCCACACCAAACTTACCGTTCTGGTAACCGGTGATGATGCCGTTATCCACCGCCCAAGCGACCGCAGGCGCATAGTAACTGCCCGCTTTGACATCCGTCAAGCCGCCGTTTGCATTCTGATACGGTGTGAGATCTGCACCCGAGACACGCGCCAGAATCACCACAAAATCCTGTCGTTGCAGGTTGTCAGCAGGGCCGAAACGGCCATTCTGATATCCCGACATAAAGCCGCTTGCCGACACATAGGACACGGCTTCGTAATACCAGGTTCCCTCTTTCACATCAGGATAAGCCTTTGTAGTCGTCGTTGTCGTTGTTGTAGTCGTCGTTGTAGACGCAGTCGACTTCGTTACCGTAGTACGCACAACCGATGCTGTGGTAGACGGCGATTGCGACATATACAGCGAGGTGAACACCGCCGACACATTGGTGTCTTTCTCAAAATGGATGATCACTTGATCAATGGTAGCAAGACCGGTGTTCTTCCAGCCGGCATTTGTAATATTCCAGTTGTAAATGCCGAGAATGCTGTTCACCTGATCGTACGATTTGGCAGGATAATACTGCGGACCGACAAAGTTGTCATACAAACCGATCTCATGCTTACCGTATACACCAAGCGGGTCATTATCCACAAGCGTGATCTTCACGGGTGTGTTGGTCGTGAACTTCTGTACAATGTATTGCCAGTCGGTATAATTCATCGTGAAATCGGGAGAGAGCGTGAAATCGCCCGTCACCGTCCAGATACCGTTTTCATCAACGGTAACATTCTCGTGACCGCTCTCCAGAAATGCCTCCTGAAGGAAATTCCACGGATCGGCACCGCCGACAATACCAATCTGTCCGCCTTTAACTGTCGGCTTCACATCGAAATCCTCACCGCCGTTGCAGCCGCGAAGCGGCGATGCTGTCAAAGACAGCGAAGTCTGCACGGTATCTTTATTAATGATCTCAAACTGCATGGTAAACAGCGCACCCGCGGCCGTGATACCGACCGACGCACCCGAAGCAAAGGACATACGGACTTCGCCGTCGATCGGGCTGTTTGCCGCCCAATAGACACCGTCCATCAGTGCCGATGCCTCGCAACTATCAGGAACATAGCGCAACACAGTGGGATCGTAGGTCAGATCAAAATCGCCGTTGACAAGGTAAGAATCAGCAGAAATTGCAATAGAAACCTCGACAGTTTCGCCGAGTTCTCCTGCTGTGTCCGAGATCGTCAGCGTCGCCGTATTCGCCGCCGAAGCAGGAACGACCATCACACTGAGCAGCATCGACAGCACCATCGCAACTGTGAGCATAACGCTTAAGTAGGATTTTTTCATCAAAATGCCCCCTTTGAAATAACAAGCATAGCTTGTATTTTATTAATTTCACTATATCACATATTCCGCGCAAGTGCAAGAGGAAAATGTACTACAATTTGTAGAAGGGTAATATAAACCCGATTATTCGCCCAAAGGCTCATAACCCTCGGTCGTCGATTGCTTCTGACTTCATAACAAGAAAAAACCACAAATCGCTGTTGCGATTTGAAATTTCTTTGGTTGCGGAGGCCGGATTCGAACCAACGACCTTCCTTTGCGGTGCCCGAAAACACTATCGGGCGCATCCGCGCTGATCCTTGGTGTTTTCGACCGCGGCAGTTTCTTATGCCGCGCTGCATCCCGCACTGCGGGCGCGCGGCAACGAAGCAAGTTATTCGCCCTTCGGGCTCATAACCCTCAGGTCGTCGATTGCTTCTGACTTCATAACAAGAAGAAACCTCAAACCGCTGTTGCGATTTGAGGTTTCTTTGGTTGCGGAGGCCGGATTCGAACCAACGACCTTCCTTTGCGGTGCCCGAAAACACTATCGGGCGCATCCGCG
>JAZRTC010000115.1:0-38906 GCA_045651865.1 Acutalibacteraceae bacterium | reverse complement strand
AAAGCTGTTTTCATAACTCATATACGCCGACGGCCATGTCCAGCCGCCCTCTTCGCCGGCACCGTTATATAAAGTGACCGAACTGTACGAGTCGTTGTTCCAATATGGCCAGATGGCGCCGCCCTGATCATCGAACTGATTGAGCTGTATCTGTTGTGAATTTGGCATCAGGTTATTCTGTGCACCCCAGTACTGTTCCTCCCACTTCGCATACAGCGTGAAGTCATACGGAACGGGCGTGCCGAAGGTGTAGGGATCGGTCAGTTCGGGGTTGCAGTACCAACCGGCAAAGTTGAACGCATACTTCGTGGGAGCAGCCGGCGCCGCGAAGCCTTCGCCCTCTTTCACCTTGACGGGGTCAACAGCGGTGCCGCCGTTGCTCTCAAAGCTGACCGTGTGCTTGGGATCCAGCGGGCTGTCAACCGTTTTGGCACCTGCCGCATATTGCTCCAGGTAGCTCCAGAAGATCTGCCAGAAATAGCCATCGCGGCCCTTCGTGTAATAGCCTGCCTTCTTGAAGGTGTTGGTAGACTCGTTGTAGGTAGCACGCATCTGCATCGGGCAGTCCTTGCCGTAGTTGGTGGCAGGATCGTACTGCAACGCGTCATAGTGCTGTTTGACGGCGGTCTTATAGTTCAGGCCGTGACGCTCACAAAGCACCGCGACGAGGTACGCGGTATTCTTCATCGTCTGATCGAATCGCTCTTCGTACCATTTCATAATAGCGTTACCGTCATTCCACTTCTCGCCGCCGAAGGTCTCGGTTGCAGGAAAATAGTTCACGCACATCTCAATACCGATGGCATTGGAACTCGAAGGAGTGGAGGTACGGGAAGTACCCGCATGACCCGCGAACTTGTTATCGGGCACGCCCTGATAGATCTCTTTCTCATCGACCGTGTAGTGCCACGCCGCCGAGGTGCTGGTCTTGTTGGTGTTGGTATGCACATTCTTGGCGTTTGCCGTACCGACATAGGTACCGGTGTTATGCACCATAATGTACTTCAGGTTAAAGGATTTCGTGCTCAAAGAAGAACGGAAATCCGCCGTCACCTTCGTCTGAGCATCGGTGCCTGCACCGAGGGTAAAGGTGGTGTTGTTGGTTTTGCCGTTGTGCGAGGGCATTACATAAGGCGATGCCGACACCCATTCGGGAACAAGTGCGATCGCAGGCATCATCATAGCCACCATCACCAAGCACAGCAGGCTGGACAAAACGCGCTTCATCATTATTATCTGCTTCCTTTCCGTTTTTAAGTGTTTCGCAAACTCTTACACATATCATTATACATAACTCGCCACATAATGTCAACCGACTCTTGTAGGATTTATCAAAATTTCCCCACTTATGCCAATAATTTCGTAAATTTACACAAACCGCACTGTTGTGATTTGGCTATTTGCAAATAAAAATTTATCCAGTTAATGTGCTAAATATAGTCAAATAATGCAGGTTATCGGACATTTTCCGCAATTCTCATTTCGATCGTATGAAACATGACCCCACAACTGTCCAAAAAGCGCACGCACATCCACCGAATTGTACCACACAACAAAAAAACAGCACCGACGGTTCAACCGTCGGTGCTGTTTTATTACTTGATCAGCAATCCCAGCATGACACGCAGGTCACGGGAGTTGATCTGTCCGTTTCCATCCACATCCGCCAGATGCTTTTGTGTTAAAGTCAGACGCGACGATGAATGCAGCAGATCCTTCACCACAATGCGGGCATCCGCCGTGGAAGGCTCGCCGTCCATATCCACATCCCCCATCGCATACTGTTTCCAGCCAAAGACAACCTCACCGTCCGACACGGCGACCTCTTCCAGCTCAAAGCCGCCGAGTTTCGCAAGTGCCGTCTGATAATCGGTACTCGCGCGGTCGTTGAATGCCGCCGCAATCGCAGACGCGTTGTTACTGCGGACACCCTGTGCATCGGTCACCGCCGTACCATCCGCGAGCGTGTACCAATGATAGAGATTGTGGTAATCGTCGGAATAGTCCGAAATCGTGAAGGCATCGGGCTTAGCGCCGCCCAGCGTGCCGTGGGTGTAAATGTTGTAGGTGTAACTGTAATTGGAATATGCAAAGCCGTTGGCGCAATCCGCCGACAGCTCCATATCCACCAAGCAGTTCACCGCACTGCCGTACAGTGAACGGATGGGTTGCGCGCCGTCCTCGGCATAAATACGACCTTTGAAATGCAGGTTGGCAACGGTGCCGTAAGTATAAGGGAATACCGAGCGCATACCGCCCGCCTGAATATCCACCGTCAGCGTATGACCGCCGCCGTTGTAGATGCCCGCAAAATAGGTTTTGCTGTTGCTGTTTGCCGTTGTGCCGCTGTAACCGGCGACACCTGTCATATCAATATCCGCTGTTTGCAGGAAATATTGACCGTAGCCGTACATCTCCGACTGCACCGACGAGGTGGAGCGGTTAATATTGTTTGTGAACACCTTGAAATCCGCGGCATTCTGAATGAGATAGGGGTCAGCAAGCGTGCCTTTGCCCTCAAGCTCTTTATCTGCTTCCGTTTGCACCACGGTAGGCAGGATATAGCACGCGGACGGAATGATCTTGCCCGTCGTCAGGTTGTGTCCCGTGAACACGATGTACCCGTCATACACCCGCACGGTATAGGCTTCGCTGCCGTACGACGCGTTCACCGTCTGACGGCCGTCGCCGCTGCCGAGTTTATTGTTGGCGTTGTTATAGGTCGCAGGCTGACATCCCGACGGCACATGCACCATACGGCAGGATGTGCCGTTTTCGGTGGAATAGTTGTAGTTATCATACAGCGACAAATGCGTATGTCCCGACAGATGGATGATATTTTTATATGTCTCCAGCAACCCCTTCAGACGCATATTCTGCGGGAATTGCGAGGAGAAATTGATCATAGTCGTGTAATCGCCGTTGTAACGATCACCTGCTCCGTAATTGCGAAACGGCGAATGTTCAATCAAGTAAATATTGGTGTCGGTGTTGCTGTAAGTTTTGAGCATTCCTTCAAGCCAATCTATCTGCTCGGCAGAGAAGTTGTCGATCTGCGCGCTGGCGCCGGGGGTGTTCATCTCCTGCGCCATAAACAAAAACAGATTGTCGCGGTCAGCTGAAGTCTTGCCCTCCACCAGCACCGAGAACCACGGTGAATCGGCATACGGGCGGGTCTCCCCTGCGCCGCCCGTGTATTGCACAAACTGGGAGCGTCCGACCGCCGTGTTGCCGTGGTTACCGATACATTCGTGGATATCTTCAAACGGATAATTCGAAGTATTGATCAGATTGCGATAGGTCGTGTATTGCTCGGTCATCGCCTGACTGTCTTCGTCGCCCGTCATATCGCCCGTGATGATCACCTTATCCATATTTTGCGCGGCAAAGAAATTGAGGGTGTTTACCAATTTTCGATGGGCACCGTAACCAAGCCCTTCATAATTGACATGCACATCCGACACCGCGCCGAATGTAAACGACGGTTCACCGAGCGTCACGCGTTTGTACGACGGGATCTCCACCGTTGCCACACGCCCACTGTATGACGGCGGCGTGGATAAAACCCGCTGATTGCTCTCAAACACGGCCAGTTTTGTAGCAGCAGGCGGCAACAAAGTGCCTTCCTTCACCGTATATGTGACTGTGCCGCCCGTGATCGGGATGGAGGCAAATTCATCATAGCCGCTGAGCAGACCGCTGTCATTGGCAAAATACAGCAGGTAATACCCGCTTTTGGCCGAACCGCTCGCAGGTGTAACGGTAATCGTGCCTTCTCCAAAGCCTGCCATCGCGGCATCATTACCGCTGAATGTATATGTCACTGTAAAGGTAGATGCCGCCGTAGAAAACAACGGCACGGCCGTCAACAGCAACGCAATCGCCAGCAGACCGATTATCAGATGTTTCATACTCTTTGTCTCCTTCCGTAGAGCCCTTTTTCTCATTATAGCGCGCCATGAATAAAAAAGCAAGAGATTAAAACAGGTCGGATCCGACAACCTGCGGATCCGACCCTGCTGTTTATATTCAGATCATATCGTCAAACACCGCGCCCGTAGCACCGCTGGTGACATGCTGGGCATAGCGGCGGGCATAGCCCGTCAGCTCACGCTCGGGTGCTTTCCACGCCGCGCGGCGTGCGCTGAGCGTCTCCTCATCCACAAGGAGCGACAGCGAACGGTTCGGGATGTCGATGGCGACTGTGTCGCCTTCCTCAACAAGCGCAATCAAACCGCCCTCAGCCGCTTCGGGCGACACATGGCCGATGGATGCGCCGCGGGTTGCGCCCGAGAAACGGCCATCCGTGATGAGCGCCACACTCTCGCCCAGACCGCGACCGATGATCGCAGCGGTCGGGGTGAGCATCTCGCGCATACCGGGGCCACCCTTGGGGCCTTCATAACGGATGACAACCACATCGCCTTCGACGATTTTGCCGTCCATAATCGCGGAAGTAGCTTCTTCCTCGCTGTTGAACACACGGGCAGGACCGCTGTGCACCATCATCGACGGCGCCACAGCGCCCTTCTTGACGACCGCGCCGTCCGCGGCAAGGTTACCGAACAGGATTGCAATACCGCCGTCCTTGCTGAACGGATCATCCAGCTTGCGGATGATCGTGCCGTCTGCGGGTTTCGCCGCGTCGATGCGCTCGCCGACCGTGCCGTTGACAGTGACGATATCGCGATGCACCATGCCCGCCGTATCAAGTTCCTTGAGCATCGACTGGATGCCACCGACATCATTCAAATCGGTGATAAATGTCGTACCTGCGGGGTTAAGTTTGCAGATCTGCGGCGTTTTCTTGCCGATCGCGTCGATCTGCTCAAGCGTCACAGGGCAACCTGCCGCACGGGAGATCGCCAGAATATGCAGAATCGTGTTGGACGAGCACCCGATCGCCATATCCGCACGAAGGGCGTTTTCAAACGCCTTGGGCGTGAGGATATCGAGCGGACGGATATTTTGTTCAAGAAGCTCCATCACGCGCTCGCCCGCGTCCTTGGCAAGGCGCACACGCGCCGCCGTCACCGCAGGAACGGTGCCGTTGCCGGGAAGTGCCATACCGATCGCTTCGGTGAGGCAGTTCATGGAGTTGGCGGTGTACATACCCGAGCAAGAACCGCAACCCGGGCAGGCGTTTTCTTCCTGACAGTGCAGGTCTTCTGCGGTGATTTTGCCCGCCGCATAGCTGCCAACGGCCTCAAACATCTCGGAAAGTCCCATACGGGTGCCTTTGCCGTTGTGACCGGGCATCATCGGGCCGCCCGACACAAACACGGACGGCAGATTCAGACGGCACGCCGCCATCAGCATGCCGGGAACGATCTTGTCGCAGTTGGGGATGAACACCACCGCGTCCATCGGATGTGCGGTGAGCATCACTTCGATGGAATCGGCGATCAGCTCACGCGAGCACAGCGAATATTTCATGCCTTTGTGGTTCATTGCCAGACCGTCACACACACCGATGGTGCTGAAGGTGAACGGCACACCACCGGCATTGCGGATGCCCGCCTCAACCGCCTTGGTGATGGTGTCAAGATGAGCGTGGCCGGGGATATAGTCGCTCTTGGAGCTGACAACCGCCACAAACGGGCGCTTCATTTCACGGTCGGTAATACCGAGCGCTTTGAGAAGCGAACGGTGAGGGGCACGCGAGGGGCCCTCTTTCAAAAGATCACTACGCATAATGTACATCCTTCTTTCTTTATATACCAATTCCTTAATTTGCCAATGCTTCAACGAGCACTTTTCCCTGCTCATAAAGCGTTACCGCTTCGCGGTTGCCCGCCGTACCTTCGGGAGTGCGTACACCGATCACAAGACCGGCAACAGGGGCATCCGATTTCAGGTAAACATAGTGGTGCTCGGGATCGTACGACGCAGAAGTCGTATCAAGCGGTGCAAAGAACTCGTAATCCTCGCTCGTCACCTGCGCGATGCTGTTGCGAAACCCTTTGTAGCTCAGCTCATCAAACACAAACAGCATCTTTTCGCCCGCGGCAATATAATTGACCAGCTTTTGCTGATCGGCAAAGCCGATGGAGGTCGTGCCGTCTGCATCAAAGCTCGGTACCAGATTTTCCACCGATACCTCAACCTTGCCGTCGCCGTCAATGTCCTCGCCGCTTAACGCAAGACAGGCTTCCAGCGCATCCAGTTCCGTGGTATACATTGCCATCTCTGTGACGACCACCACTTCATAATCCGCAGGGTCTGCCGTCACCGTCTGAACGATGATCGTCACCGCAATTGCCAGAAGTGCCGCAACGATCCAGAACGCAATCTTATAATGATACCAGAAATTGTGCCATTTCTCCTGAAAGGTACGCGGCTTTTCGGGAGGAGGAGGCGCTGTCAGCTGAGAGCGGTCAACACCTGCCAATGCCATTTCACGCGCCACAAGTCCATTCCCTCTTTCTGCTTGGATTAGCTTTTATCATAACAGATTTTCATTCGTATTGCAAGAGAAAGAGGCGGCATCTTCGACAAAAACTTATATTTTCCGCTCCGTCGGACGCACATACTGATGATACTGCTCACGCAGATGCCGCAATTCCCGCTGTCGGATCGACACGGTATCGCCGTTGCTCATCATAAACTGTCTGTCCGCCGCTATGATATGATCCATATTGACAAGGTAGCTCTGATGACAGCGCAAAAAGCGTGCGTCAGCGAGTTCCCGTTCCAGATCATCCAGATGCGCATACAGAATATGCTCCGTATGCCCGAGACGATGAATCACACAACGGGCATTACGGCTTTCAATGTACAGAATCTCGTGATACGGCACCCGTACGATACGCGAATGACAACGCACCGTCAGGCACGCTTTTCTTGCCCGCAGACACAGGCGGGCAAGCAGTTCGCGGACACAACCAACATCAAACGGTTTTGTCAGATAGCCGTCCGCCTCCACGGTATATCCGTCCAATATTCTCTCGCGACAGTCGGACATCAGCACTAAAAAACCTTCATAACCAAACCGCCGCAGTGTCAGCACACCTTCCCAGCCTCCTGCCATCGCCATATCGATGAAGATCGCATCCACACAGTCGCCGTCCTGCACATCGTACAAAAGCTCCTGCACGCGGGCATATTCCCGAATCTGAAAGGAGAGCGACTCCTTTGCCAGCGCCGTCCGAACGGCATCGGTCAGCACGCGGCGCTGTACTGCGTCTTCATCGCAAATTGCTATGTACATACCTGTCCCTCGCTTTTTTCATCAAAAAACTGTCCGTTTTCATCATATGTTCTGTTTTCTCCCAATCACTGTGCTATACTGGCTCACCGACACCCCACCGAAACGGAGGCGAATTTGATTGATTACATACCGCATCAGTCCGGAATGGCATTTTGAACGGGAACTGGGATTGTACCGTTCCTTCGGACTGAAGATTTATCGGCAGAAACGGTTATTTTTGCATATCCCCGATATCTTCTGCCGTCGCCGCAAAGCACTGGCTTTTGCACGGCTGTGCAACCGCGAGCAACCCGCGCTGGTTCATCTGTGGGATGTAATCGAAGATTCTTTATAACTAACATTTTATTATATATGTTAGTTATATTAACTTTATTGTACTCCGATTACGCGTTTTGTCAAGTGGTATTTTGGAAGAATTTGGAACAGTATAGCGAAAACCGAGGGGTTTTCGCGAGCAATTGTGAAAACAATCGGTTTTTCGATGAAAACAGCAAAATGTGTTACAACAAAAAAACGGTCGTGTTAAGATAGCATTTTCTTAACACGACCGTTTTTATTTGTTTAATGTGTGATGCCGTTTGCACAGAATTTCATTTTGTGTCCGTGATACGCGACCGCGTCCGACGGAGCGCGAGGCGTCGGGGACACCGACCCCTGCAGCAGGTTTATTTCGTGTTCGTAGGGTGCGTAGCCTCCCTCCCCGAGGGAGGTGGTTGAGCGAAGCGAAACCGGAGGGAGTTTTTTGCGTACATCGAAACTGACTTGCAAACTCCCCCGGTCAGAGAGGGGGACAACGGTTTCGGGAACTCCCGATGCGGCGGGAGCAAGCCCCCGCCCTACGGTGTTGCCGTAAATTCAAACAGATATTTCCTTTTATTATTTATCCGAGTATCGCGAGGGCTTCGGGGAAGGGTGCAAGGGAACGGCGCAAAATCCCGTTCATATGAGCAAGCGCAATGCCGTAATTGGTCATCGGCACCCCTGCCGCATTGGCACGAGCGGCGCGGGAGCGCATTTCCCGCTCGTTGAGCATACACGCGCCGCAATGGATTACCAGCGCGTAGCCGGACAGATCGTCAGGAAAGGTGCCGCCCGAAGTAAACTCGAACGCAATCTCCTTACCTGTATGTTTTTTCACCAGCCGCGGGAGTTTGACGGTGCCGATATCCCCGCACTGGCGATGATGGGTGCATCCTTCAGAAATCAGCACCTTATCCCCGTCCTGCAGGCGGTCGAGCATCGCCGCCCCCTTCGCGGCGGCGACCAGATCGCCTTTATACCGCACGAACAGAATGGAGAACGAGGTCAGCGGTACTTCGGGCGGCACGATTGTTGCCACTTCACCGAAGGCCTGTGAATCGGTGATCACCATACGCGGCGGCGAAGAAAGCGATCGCAGCGTGTTGTCAAGCGTCGTCTCTTTTGTCACCACCGCCATTGCATCCGCATCCAGAATATCGCGGATGGTCTGCTGTTGCGGCAGGATGAGCCGCCCTTTGGGTGCTGACTCGTCGATTGGTGTCACCAGCACAACGGTGTCCCCCGCCGTGAGCAGATCGCCGATCAGGCGCTTTTCCTGCGTCGATGTTTTCACAAGCGTACCGATCTTATCTTTGAGCCGGTCAATATTCGTCCCCGCAACCGCCGACACCGCGATTGCGTTGTCGGTTTCGGCAGGAATCTCGCTGACAAGATCGGCTTTGTTCCACACAATCAGATACGGGATCTCCCGCTCTTCAAACAAACGGATAAGTTCCGCTTCCGTGTCGCTCAGCGGTTGACGGATATCGGTGACAAGAAGCGCGAGATCGGTCTTTGCCAGCACTTCTTTGGTTTTTTTCACACGAAGCTCGCCGAGCGCACCTTCATCGTCAATGCCCGGTGTATCGATGATGACGACAGGGCCGAGCGGTAACAGCTCCATGGCTTTTTGCACAGGATCGGTCGTCGTGCCCTTCACATCGGACACAACGGCAAGTGCCTGCCCCGTCACGGCATTGACGACGCTGGATTTGCCTGCGTTGCGAAGCCCGAAAAAGCCGATGTGCAAGCGCTCGGCAGACGGCGTTGTATTCATGTTCACACCACCTTAAAAACGGAAGTCACGACGGTCAGATGCCTTGATCGCTTCTACATTTTCACGCGCGATCGCACGCGCTTTTTCGTTGGGGATCTTTTCAAGCTCCTGCTCCACCATTTTGAAGCCGACGGCTTTGGTTTCCTCGGACGCATAATCCACCAGAAACTCCGTCAGTGTCATCACGGCGTTGGGATGACAGCAGTTGAGGATCTGTCCCGTTTTGCACAGGCTCATAAAGCGGTCGCCCGTGCGACCTTCGCGGTAGCACGCGGTGCAGAAGGACGGGATATGCCCCATCTCCATGAGCCAGCGCACCACCTCATCAAGTGTGCGCTGATCGGACACATCAAACTGCTCGGAATCGTGCGGGCGTTCCTCTTCGGTGTAACCGCCGACCGAGGTGCGCGACGCACCGCTGATCTGCGAGATGCCAAGACGCAGTGCTTTGGCTCGCATATCCGCCGACTCACGCGTGGAAATGATCATACCCGTATACGGCACGGCAACGCGGATGCAGGCGATGATTTTTTCAAAGATATCGTCAGGCAGCGCATTCTCGAAATCGTCGGGATTGATGTCGTTGGCGGGCTTAAGACGCGGCACACTGATGGTGTGCGGGCCGACTCCGTGCACCGCTTCCAGGTGCTCAGCGTGCATCATCAGACCGATAAACTCGTACAGATAATTCTGCAGACCGAACAGCACGCCGAGTCCCACATCGTCAATGCCGCCTTCCATCGCGCGGTCCATTGCCTCGGTGTGATAATCGTAATCGTGCTTGGGACCCGTGGGATGCAGTTCAAGATAGCTTTCCTTATGGTAAGTCTCCTGGAACAAAATATAAGTACCGATACCCGCATCCTTGAGTTTGCGGTAATTCTCCACGGTTGTCGCCGCGATGTTGACATTGACACGGCGGATCGCGCCGTTTTTATGATTGACACTGTAAATCGTCTTGATGCTTTCCAAAATATATTCAATCGGGTTGTGCTTGGGATCCTCACCCGCCTCAATAGCGAGGCGTTTGTGACCCATATCCTGCAAAGCGATGACCTCGGCGCGGATCTCGTCCTGCGTCAGTTTTTTACGGGCGATGCACTTGTTCTTCAGATGATACGGGCAATACACGCAGCCGTTGACGCAATAGTTCGACAGATACAGCGGCGCGAACATCACAATGCGGTTGCCGTAAAAGCGTTGCTTGATTTCCTCGGCAAGGGTCATGATCTCCTGCACCTTTTCGGGGATATCGCACGCAAGAAGTACCGCCGCTTCGCGGTGGGTCAGCGCGGCACAGTGGTTTTCGACACTGATGTTGTCGGGACGCGCCTTTTGCAGGATACTGTCGATCAGTTCTACATCGTGCTTATGCTCCTGCGCATACGCAATGGTGTCGAGGATCTCCTGATGGTTGATAAACTCCTCTGCCTTGCGTGATTTCATATCATAGATTGCCATATTGTTCATCCTTTCACATCTCCGCGGGCGGTCACGACCTCATAGCCGATCACCGTCATACGGATTTTCAGATCGGCAAGACCCTCGGCGGCTTCTGTCCCCGTCGCAACCTTACCGTTGTAGAGCATATATTTTTGCCGCACATCGAGCGGCGACAAATTGGGCATTACCACATTGGCACCTGCCAGGATGCCCTTTTCTCTGCCGTTTTCGTCAATCGTGCCAAGAGCCGTTGTGGACGGCAACAGCACGGGCGGATGGATCAGCCGTACAAGTGACAGCAGATAGCAGGTCATCCCGAGCGTTCCTGCCGCGTGAGCAGAAAACGGGGTGTCTTTGTGCGGGATAAACGGGCCGATCCCGCACATATCGGGGCGAAACTCCTCAATAAATTTCAGATCTTTAGCAAGCTCTGCCGTCGTTTGAAACGGTGAGCCGACCATAAAGCCGCATCCCGTCTGAAAGCCGATCTCTTTGAGATCGCGCAGACAGCGCATCCGCTCATCAAAGGAGAGCGATTGCGGATGAAGCTTTTGATAATGCGTCGCATCGGCGGTTTCGTGACGAAGCAGATAACGATCTGCACCCGCGTCATACAGCCGCTGATAACTCTCGCGACTGCGCTCGCCGAGCGACAGCGTCACCGCACAATCGGGATAGTCCGCTTTGATGCGCGACACCAAGGCACACAGGCGGTCATCGGTGAAATAGCCGTCCTCGCCTCCTTGCATCACAAAGGTGCGAAAGCCAAGCGCATAGCCTTGCTCACAGCAAGAAAGTATCTGTTCCTCCGACAGGCGGTACCGCTCGCACGCCGCGTTGCTTTTGCGGATGCCGCAATACAAGCAGTCGTTTTTGCAGATATTGGAAATCTCGATCAACCCGCGGATATACACATCCTTGCCGTAGACCGCCTCGCGCACCGCACGGGCTTTCTCGGCGGCATAGGCGGCAAGATCGGGTGACAAACCTTCCAGCAACATCCGATATTCCGCAAGCGACAACGACTGTGTTGCCGCCAGTGTATCAATCAAATCATACAGCTTATTCATTGGTGATCACACTCGAATATGCCGTTTTCACACTGACCTTATTGATTCTGCCGAGCTTGCCCGACATCGCCGCGATCACATCCTGCGGTGCATCCACCGCCACGCTGACAATGTGAATATTCTTTTTGCGGTACGGCAGACCCATTCTGCCGATGATATACTCGCCGTATTCGTGAAGCACCGCGTTGAGCGCTTCGACCGCTTCGCGGTCTTCGACAACGGCGCTGACAACCGCCACACGCGTTTCCATAACGATCCCTCATTTCTGTAAAAAACAGGACTGCACCCGACAAATGGGTGCAGTCCTACCTTTAACTATGCCTTCGTATAAGCCGCACCTTTCACGCAGAACGCATCTTTATGTCAGGAACAACTTCAGTATAGCAGAAAAACAAGAAAATGTCAATGTTTGCTGAGGGTTGCTTTCACCTCAAGAATTTTATCAGCAAGCGCTTTGGCGCTTCCCATTTCTACAAAAAAGTGCCGTTCATCCTCGCTGTACAGCTCATGCGTAGCGGCATTGTCGCCGAGAATCATCGGCTTGCCCATCGCCTCGTAAATATACGCTTTGCCGGGAATCGTGCGTTTTGCTTTCATGATTGTCGGATGAAAATGCCCCGCCAAGCACAGATCGGCGTATCCGATCTTCTCTGCCAGATCCTTTTGTGCCAGCCAGTCGATATAGGTGATATTGTCACTTTGTACAGCATTGGCCTTATTTTTGATCGGACCGATGAAATAAAAATGTACATCACGATGTTCTTTGAGCATTGCCATTGCCTCGAGAATCACTTCATAGCCTTGAAGCGGCAACACCGACCCGAAATACAACACCACAAACTTATCCTGAAGTTCCGGCGGTTTTACCGCCTTGCGTTCATAATAAATGGACGTATCCGCTTCCAGATACAGCGTCGTGATCCGCTCACGCGACACACCGAATTCTTCGGCAAAATAATCGCCGTGTGCATTGGTGTCGCAGATAACGGCGTCTGCCCGGCGTATGCAAGCGGTATCCAACCACTTGCAAAAGCGGGCAGGTATACTGCCGTCTTTAAATTTAGCGCGATCAAACACCATCGTATCGTATACCGAGATGAAGAAATCCATCAACACCGTGATCTTGCGGAATTTGAATGAAAAGAACGGCAAGATCAACTGCGGCGCAAAGCCGATAAACACACAATCAAACGCCGCGGTTGACACAAACAGCAACTGCACATACAGCTTGATCAGACGCTTGATATAACTCTTATCCGCAAATCCGAGAACCGTCACCGATTCAGCCGATTCCTTTAAAAGACGGATTTCCTGCACGTTACGCAAATAATCGATATTCTTAGTTGTAATAAACAACACACGTTTACCGTTTACCGCTGTCATGTTTTTCACTCACCTTTTCTCTTTGTACCGCCGCCGCCGTCAAGCCGATGCAGTACAGTAACAACAACAGCATCACCGCCATAAAAAACAATGTCAGTGCTTCCAGCGAATATTGTTCCAGTATCATGCCGCCCGCCGATAACATAATGAGTGACGTCACGGCATAGCCGATGATCATATATTTCTGATAGCGCACCACAGTGATTGCCATGATAAACAGATTTTGCAAGGCGATGATACCGCCGCAAATCATAAAGATCGTCAAGAGCGTTACATATCCGCTCAGATCCACGCCATAGATCCAACCAAGAACGTCATCACCGATCCAACTGCCGACCGCCGTAATAACGGCGGTAACCATGACAACGACCACCGCCAGTATGCCGATCTTTTTCGTGAAGCCGTTCTTATCGCCTCCGTTCCAGATGTCACCGAGATTTTTGAGATACGGCTGGAACACAAAATTGGCTAACAGCGCAATAACAAACACCGGCATAAACACAATGTTGAACTTAGTCTGTACTTCATCGCTCACAGCGGTATCGATCACATACTTCGGTGCGTTGGCGATATACATATTCATACACATACATGCACACAGGGGCAAGCACTCCCACAGCAATCCGGACAAGGATCGTCCGTTTTCAGCGACTCCTGCAAAAGGCAAGCCGTTCATCGCCGTACGATTTAGAAAAACAGCAAGCACTATCGTTATAACAAGATTAAGCGAGACCGTCAACAACAATCGGCGTGTCAGCACAAACAACACCGCACATCCGATCACGAACACCGTCAGGCGGATGCCGAGGATTTTTGCCGCAACATCCAGCCGCCCGATCTGTTGCATTCGCCCGTGATAGACATCCTCATACGCCTCTACCGCCTTCGTAGCGCATATAAGCAGGATCACACAGGATTTCTCCAACGTATACGCATCCCGCAGTAAATTCCAACCGACGTACACCGCCGACAGCATCATCAACAACACCGTAGATAAGACGCGCGAGCGACGATACGTCGCAAAGTCATAGATTTCGTGTGTGTCGGTGACCTGAAACTGCCGCATACCGTATTTGCCGACATTCAGCATCAGATTACCGATGGCGTATGCCATTACAAAAATCGCCGAATCTTCCGTTGTACCCAGACGCGTGATCACCATCAGGAGCACCATCGTCTGGAACGAATTCATCATTGCCGACAATGCATTCCAGATCACCGCCGAGCGATGAATGTTGCGCGAACGGAGCAACATCCGTGTAATCCATTCTGTCATTCCGCACCGTCTTTCGTATCTTTTACAAACATTACCTGCTCCTCCGTCCGTGCTGAAACTGCATTCTTGGGCAAAAGCACCTTATCCAGCAGTACTTGCGGTTTTCTCGCAAAGAGAAACAGCACAAGCGACAACACGATCGTCACAAGAGAAACGGCAACAATTCCATAATAGGAACGGGGTTCATAGCAAAACTCTACAAAGCCATCCTGCGCCGCACCGACCGCTACCGCACGCATAAGATAATTGGATTTGCGGAGATCGGCTTTTTCGCCGTTCACATAAACCGACCAATCCTTATCAAAATAATCATTCAATGTTATATACCGATCGAATTGCGACGTATACTTCACCTTTACATAATCGTCGCGATATTCCACAACCTGTGCCCCTTCGGCATCCGACAAGGGTCGGTCGTATTCAAATTCCGCATCCTCGGAGAGCATAAACGCCGCATTGTCTTCATAACCTTGCGACATCGCTTGCAAAACATCCTCCTGCGTATCGAAGGTGTGCACGGTTTCAATCAATTCCGCTTTATCCGTATACGCCTCCGCCTGTGCGATCAACAAAGAATCCTCACCGTTATATACTATCCGATACGCACCTCGACAACAGATGGCATTCATCGCCATACACCCCGAAACGGTTTGTTCCGTGCTTTGTACAATACTGTTATCGGCATCCTTCATCCATACGGTAAGAGTATCACCTTGCAGATCGCCCACCGACAACGTAATCTTATAATTACCCGGGGCAATAACCGTCCCTGACGGCACAGCGAAATTCACATACGAATTATCCGTAATTGACCTGACCGCTACCGACGTTTCCATCACGACCTCGTTGCGATCCTGAGAAATCAGCGACAGCGTGATATCCCCTTCGCTTTGAAGGGTGTTGCCGTAGGTTGCCATCAAAAGGCTGAATGCATTGGGAGATTCTGCCAGATAGCAATCCTGAGACAATACGGTATTTGACACAAACGGTCCAAACACCTTACTGTGTCCCGCATCGCTTACCAGCGGAACCGTTGTCCCGACGTCCGATCCGTAAATATATTTCACACCAAGATATTGGAGCAAAGCTTCATTCTCCACGTTTTTGATCGTCACACGCGTACGTGTATCATACGCAGAAGAATCAATCGCAGTATAGTACGCCTTGATATCGTCATTTGTCATTTCAAAACCATGCGAACGGATATCATTCAAATCGTAATATGATGGGGTGTTCGGAAACATTGTCCAGAGTCCGATACCGCTCACACGCGCTTCATCTTGTGTGTTCTCTATAAGATAACCAACCGAATCTGTCGGCTCGGGAATCACCGACGCCTCTTTATCGATCCAAGGCAAATATTCACGTGCAAACGATGCGCCATCAAACAAAACGATCACTACCAAAACGGTACATACTATACCGTTTGCTACACGTTGCTTCTTTTTCAGAAACATCAAAATTGCTGTGCACGCAACAACAGCAATGATCCAGCCAAGCACAGTATTCACCGTCTCCGTGTATTGCTCCACCAGACCTTTGGACATAGAAAAGAACACCATATACGACCATAAAAGCATACACGGAATTGCCACCAAACGCCAAGCCACATATCTCTCTCGATTTTCAACCACATCATTGAGCGATATGCCCGCCAGAACAGCTATCGCAAACGTGAGCAATGTGATCACGCGATATTTCAAAGACGTATTGATCATTGGCATCCGGACATACACCACATTGAGCACATCCGTAAAGATGAGCAGAAACACGACAAGCGCTGCAACTACGAAGAATACGTTACGTTTCTTCTTGTGAATTCTGAACAATGCAAGCGGCAACAGCACGACAGATGCCACTCCTACATACAGCGTAGACTCATTCATATGCAGTGTCAACCCATCCCGAACATACGGGTAGAGAACCGTCCGCAAATAACTCCACGGCAACTGCACCTCTGCGTAAGAAGCCCTCGAATCCATATAGCCGTTAGACGCTACGCTTTCCAACAACGAGTAGGTGTACGGCAAGCTCGCTACCGCCGCCAACACTACTGCCAGCGCAAACAATCCTCCGACCGCAAAGATCGTTTTCATTTGTCCGCGCCAATATCGTTTAATCGTAAACACAACGATGTATATGCCCGCCAGATACAAGAAATATGCCGCATAAGTCGGCATCCCCACCATCAGCATCACATATATGACAAGAGCAATCAGCAAGGCATAGCGAATTCGCACAGTAGCAATCAGGCGTTCGATGGCAAAAAAGAGCAACGGTGCCAACGCCGCAACATCACTGTGAGGCCAGCCGAGCCAAACGACAATCACTGCCGAAAACGCGTATAGACCACCGCTGACAGATGAAGCAAACCTTCCGTTTCCGAAAGAGCGCATAAACAGATACATAAAAACGAAAGCCATAGCAAATTCCAAAAAAGCTTTCAGAAAAATTGCCACCGACAACGGGAAAGCGCACACCCATTCCAAAGGATTCATCAAAAATGCCACGGCGCCCGAAGATCGTCCGAGCGACACATCGCTTTCCCAGAAATTGAGACCTTCATCATCATAAAATGTTGCATATACAGAAGGGTAATGACTATCCGCAACATCCGACAACATCGGTCCATCTGTCTGTGTGCCCGTTGTACTGAAGGGTAAAAAGCTATAATTAACATTGGTGAAGGACAATTGATACCCCGACGAATAATTGCTGAACACAAACAATGTGACCAACACAAAGCCAATCAAAAACCATTTGTGACGTCCGATCCACCATGCACATTTCCGAACACACGTCTTCATAAGCTCCTACCTCTTCACGAAGAAAATCATTTATCGTCTCAACGGTCCTTGTCATAATCCATTTTACGGACGTGATACTGGATATCCTCCAGCAGCTTGCGGTTTTTTGCCATCAGATCAGCAAGCAGACCGATCACAAAAATCAGCACACCGACCATGATCATTGTACTGCCGAGAATCAGGGACTGGATATGACCGCCGCCCTGTCCCATAATCAAAAACACCAGATAACGCACGTCAATAACTGCGCCGACCAACAGCGGAATCAGCGACAGAATCGTAAACGTTTTCAGCGGCGAATACATCAGATAGGCACGCAGAATGGTGACCATCGACTTTTTCACATAACCCATCATGCTGTTGAACAGACGAGACGGGCGAAGTTCGCCGTTGGTGCGGATCGGCACCGACGTCTGCGCAATCTTGTTGCGCCCCGCCTGTACAATAGTTTCCAATGTGTAGGTGTATTCATTGGTCACATTCAGGCGCATTGCCGCATCTCGGCTGAACGCGCGGAAGCCACTGGGCGCATCGGGAATATCCGAATTGGACGCTTTACGGACAATCCAACTGCCGAAATGCTGCAGCTTTTTCTTCATCGGCGAAAAATGCTCCGTCTGATCGATCGGACGCTCACCGATCACGATGTCGGTCTCACCGTTCAGAATGGGGCGCACCAGCTTCTCGATATCATCCGCCACGTACTGGTTGTCGGCATCGGTATTGACGATAATGTCAGCACCCGCACGCAAGCAGGCATCAATGCCCGCCATAAAACCATGAGCGAGACCTTTATTGCGTTTGAAATGCACGATGTGGTGAACGCCCCAGTTGCGCGCCACTTCCACCGTGTTATCCTTACTGCCGTCGTTGATAATAAGATACTCGATCTCGTCAATGCCGTCGATATGCTTGGGGAGATCGTTGAGTGCAATCTCCAGTGTACCCGCTTCGTTATAGCAAGGGATTTGAATAATCAGTTTCATAAAACATCCTCCTTAAGGGAACAACCATCTTTATCAGTCGCGCGAATACACGTCACGCGTATACACCTTTTCTTTCACATCCATCAATTCCTCCGACAGACGGTTGGCTACAATCACATCAGCGCGTTGTTTGAACGCTTCAAAATCGTGCTCAACCTTGATCCGTTGGAACTCATCCTCCGCAAGTGTCGGCTCATAGATCATCAGTTCAACACCCTCGGCACGCAAGCGCTTCATAACGCCCTGAATAGACGACTGACGGAAATTATCGGAATTATTCTTCATCGTCAGGCGGTATACACCAACCACCTTCGGTTCACGCGCAAGAATCTGTGCCGCAATGTGATCCTTGCGGGTGCTGTTGGATTTCACGATCGCTTCAATCAGGTTATTCGGAATATCGGCGTAATTGGCAAGCAACTGTTTGGTATCCTTCGGCAGACAATACCCACCGTAGCCGAAGGACGGGTTGTTATAATGATCGCCGATGCGGGGATCAAGACCAACACCTTCAATAATCTGGCGGGTATTCAGTCCGCGAAGCTCGGCATACGTATCCAGCTCGTTGAAAAATGCAACACGAAGTGCCAGATATGTATTGGCAAACAGCTTGATGGATTCCGCTTCTGTCGGATTTGTAAACAGCACCGGAACATCCTCTTTGATTGCACCGTCCTTAAGAAGCTGCGCAAACGTTTCGGCACGTTCGGAACACTCACCCACGATAATACGCGAGGGGTACAAATTATCGTAGAGTGCGCGACCCTCACGCAAAAACTCCGGCGAGAACATAATATTCTCCGTCTGATATCGCGTCTTAATCGACTCCGTATAGCCGACAGGAACGGTCGATTTGATCACCATCACCGCTTTGGGGTTGATGCGAAGCACATTTTCGATAACATTCTCCACGCTGGAGGTGTCAAAATAATTCTTTTTCTCATCGTAATTTGTAGGGGTGGAAATGATAACGAATTCCGCCCCCTCAAACGCTTCCTGCATATCCGTCGTCGCCTTGAGATCCAGCGGCTTTTCTGCCAGATATTCCGAGATCTCCTTATCCACGATCGGCGAGATTCTGTCGTTGATCATTGCTACCTTTTCCTCGACCACATCCAGCGCTACGACTGTATTTTTTTGCGCCAGAATGATCGCGTTGGAAAGTCCTACATAGCCAACACCGGCAACTGCGATCTTCATCAAACCAGTCCTCTTTTCTGCAATTTAATAAAGAAATATTTTAAACGACAATATTTCTTATTTTCCACCATTCATTGTAGCACGCATTCCTGCTTTTCGCAACTGTTTTTTGTTCTGTACAACCAAACAAATCCGTGTTATAATGCTCAAAAAGGAGGCGGTTACCATGCGATTTACCTATTGTCCGCATTGCGGCGAGAAACTCATCAAAAAAGAGATCGGCGACGAGGGACTTGTCCCCTATTGCGAGAATTGCCGTGTACCTTTGTGGGATATGGCGAGAACCTGCGTGATCTGCGCCGTTGTCAACGAGCAAAATGAGATCGCGCTGATTCGTCAGAGCTATGTATCCGAGGTGAAATATGTCTGCGTGGCAGGCGTGATGACCCTTGGAGAATCCGCCGAGGAAACCGCCCGCCGTGAAGTCCGCGAAGAACTCGGACTGGAGGCGGAGCAACTCACCTACATCCGCAGTTATCCGTACATTGAAAAGGAACTGTTGATGCTCGGGTTCAAAGTGTGCGTGCAAAAAGCCGATTTCACCTTATCCGGTGAAGTGGACAGCGCCCGATGGGTACCGTTTGACGAAGCGCTGTCGTTGCTTCGTGAAGGCAGTATTGCGTGGCAACTGGCAAAAACCGTGATTGAAGGAGCGCGAAAACATGCGTAATTCCGTCAGCGATTACATCCGTGACAACTGGCATCGCACCGTCAAACCCGCGTGCAAGGGTGAAGATACGCTCATCGGTCTGCCCTACCCCTATACCACCCCGTGCATCAGCGGAATGTTTCAGGAGCTGTATTATTGGGACACCTACTTCACCAATGTCGGACTGCTGTTGTCGGGTATGACCGCACAAGCAAAGCACAACATCGACAATATGCTGTTTTTGGTGGATACCTACGGCAAGATGCCCAACGGCAACCGCACCTATTATCTCAACCGCTCTCAGCCGCCGTTTCTGTCGCAAATGGTGCGGGAGCTTTTTGAAGTCACGCACGATCTGCAGTGGCTCGGTGAGCACGCTTACCCTGCTCTCGAAACCGAATACACCTTCTGGACGGAACGCCGCTCCTGCCCGTCGGGGCTTACTCGCTACGGCTGTGACCTGACACGCGAAGAGGACTACATCGATATCGCCGATTATTTTGCCAAGCGCATCTCTCGTCCGCTTCCCGACGACCGCGAAACCCGCATCGCATGGGGAAAGAGTATGATGGCGCTTGCCGAAAGCGGCTGGGACTGTACAAGCCGCTTCGCGCTGAACGCACACGAATATATCCCTGCCGATCTGAACAGCCTTTTATATCTGCTGGAAACCAATATGGCGTATTTTGCAGATATTCTTCACAAAAGTGATGCCGCTAAGTGGTCATCCCGTGCCGAAACACGAAAGCTGCGCATGACAAAACAGCTGTGGGATGAACAACGAGGCGTCTTTTGTGACCGTCACATCCCCTCAGGCTGTCTCAATCGGGTTGTCTCCGCCGCCGCGTTCTATCCGCTGTTCGCAGGACTTGCCACCCATGAGCAAGCGGCAAGCACCATGCAAGCACTACCGCTTCTCGAGTATGAACACGGCATTGCCTGCTGTGAAAAGCGGGAGGACCTGCTTGAATTGCAATGGGATTATCCGCACGGCTGGGCGTGCCTGCACCACATCGTCATAAGCGGACTCCTTCGCTATGGCTATCGGGAAGACGCTCTGCGCATCGCCCGAAAATATGTCCGCACGGTTGCGCGAGAATTTGAGCGCACGGGCAATCTGTGGGAAAAATACAATGTCGTCACAGGTGAAGTTTCCGCAACACTTGAATACGATACCCCGCCGATGATGGGCTGGAGTGCGGGCGTATATCGGTTTTGTGAAGAGTTGCTCAAATAACAATGACCCGCTGTTTTGACAAAACAGCGGGTCATTCTCTTTATTTTTTCTTCTTGAAAATTTGCTTGCGGAATAAAATAATGTTCATCACCGCAAAGAATGCAAACAAAATCCCGAATGTCAGCAACGGCTTGACAGGCGCAAGCGTGGCAAGCAGCATCAACGGGAAACCAAACACGATCGCGGGGAAATTCTGATACACCATATTATCCGCCGCAGGTGTTTCAAAATCGCCGTCGATCTCACGAAGCAGGATCACACCCGTCGAAGCCGTGCCCGTGAGCATACCGTACATCATCAGGAATTGCTCTTCGCAGTACGCGCCGAACAGCGTCTTTGCCACAAAGCGGTTGTAAAAATAGGTAACGAGTAATCCCGCCACACCGAGGATGAGCATAATGCCCCAGTAATCCTTCAGCACGCCCAGACGGATCGCCGCGACACCCGCCACCACCATGAGATCGAAAAAGAAGTTGCTGGCACGGGTCATCAAGAAATCATTCATATACTCGCGATGGATAATATCCTTTTTGTGCAGGAAATTGATCACCGTCTTGATCAGCGTCGCCGACAACACACCCAGCAGGAAGTTGAAGCCAAAGATCACCGAACGCATACCGGGCAACAGCGAGCCGAGTCCCATCATCAGCAGATAGGTCAGCAGATACGCCGCGCCGATCAGCGCGATCTGCACGGTCAGCTTATCCATGCTTTCCTGCATCGGGATCTCGTTGTTACCCTGAATCTGCTCGGAGGAGATTGCCCCTTCCTCCTGCGCTTTTGCCTTGACGACACCGCGCTTGCGCAGAATGTTCAGGTGGATAACCCCGCCGATGGTGGCGCTTAAGAAGCCCAGCGCCGCGATCGTCAGACCGAAGCTTCTGCCGCCGACGAAGCCGAAATCCGCTTCATAAATGCCGCCGTAGTTGAGCGCCTGTCCCGTACCCTGACCGTAACCAAACGGCAACAGCACACCTGCCGCTTTGAAGAAACCGGGTACGACCAATGCCGCGATCAGGGTGATACCGAAACCGACAACCGCCTGCAACAGATAGGTCGAAACCGTTGTCACACCGGTGTTAAAAATCTCGGCTGTACGCTCTTTGGTCAGCTTGCCTTTGGACGGCTTAAAGGTGGACGCAATAAAGCCGAGTGCCAACGCGTGGTAGGTCAGCAGCTCCAGATAATTGGTGCCGTTTTCTCCGAAAAAGGGCGTGTCAAACATCACATCGCCTGTGATCAGGCGATAGATACCCGCCACTGCGATCAGCAGAGCGCCACCGAGCACCGAAGTCGGAATCAGCGACACGCGAAGCCACTTCACCGATCGCTTGAGCATATTCGCGGCGAGCAAACTCGTGAGAAGCACGGCGAACAGGTTAAAAAAGCCCCACGCATTAAAGTCCCAAAAATTGATCATCACAGTCACCTCGGCGGATGTTTTTCCAGCGATAATAGATGTTGACATATTTCAAAGCATTGAACCGCTTATCGCTCTTGATTTGCAGGATCGTCTTGCCGTAATACACATTGAGCTTGTTGCGACCGAGCACCGAAATCGCCGCAATTTCCTCAAACGGGAGGATCCATTCCTCCCCCTTGCCCTCATCGATCACCAGACGGTCACCGTACAGCGCAAGAGTGGCATCTTTTCGGAGCAGCGTCTTTTTCTTATAAACCTCAACCTCCGACAGACTTGCCGAATCCCGATAAAGCGGCTCGTTTGTATATTGCATCACATCCAGTTTGTTGACAAATGCCTTCTGATAATCATACCACTCTGTGGTATAGGTGAACGGAAAGTCAAAGCCAACCCCCTGCAAGCGGTGATCCTCGCCGTAGCGCACCGTCTTGCCGCAGGTCTTGCAGGTGATGTCATTGCCGTGGCTCTCAAACCGCGACAAACCGCAAAACGGGCACACATACATCGCGCGTTCCAGATATTCCGCGCGTTTCTCAGACGCAAACACCGCGCCCACCGCACAATCGTCCACATACAGCTCGCGCTCGATCGCCGCCATCAGATCCTCGTTGCTCATCGCATCGTAATCCTCAGGTTCAATCACCCGTGAGACATACCCGCGCATCTTGCCGCGGCGCACCTCATCGCTCCAACGCGGATGCACCCCATAGCCACCCTCCAAGCGATACAGCGCAATGGGCAGATGAATCTTGCGCGCGAGCGTCACGATGGAATCACTCATATACTCGGTCTTACCGCTGTAAGTGCGGTTGCCCTCGGGTGCAAGTGCGATTGTCGCACCCTCACGCGCTACGCGGATGCAGGTCTTAATCGCTTTGAGATCCGTCGTCTGCTTTTTGATCGGAATAGGCGCCACCAGCCAGCGGATCAGCGACGACACAAAACCGTTGGAGAACAGATCCTCCGACGCCAGATAATAGACAGGCCCGCGAAACGCCAGTCCGACAAAGAACTGATCGAACGCGGTCTGATGATTAAACAGAATCAAATACGGGCGCTTGCCCTGATTTTGGAACTTCTCCACGCGGATGCCGTATTTTATGCGGCAATAAATCCCAAGCGTACCGCCGAGAATATTGCGCACAACCCGATGACGAAAACGCATCCACGGTTTTTGAATAGTCTTTTTGCTCATATCGTCCTCACGATCATACATTTTTTACAATTCTATCATATTTTTGCGCATTGCACAAGAGGTCGGACGAAATCTATACACCCGTGCCACAATCGGCGTTAAAACAACAATACATCCTCTTTCCCGACCGGTGCGGCAACACTGAGCAGAAAATCGCGGTTTTCCAGCGCACCCGTCGCTTTCAGCGCCGTTTGCGCCGTCACTTGCGCGAGGAGCGGTGTATTGTTTTCACAACTGAGATGAGACAGGATAAAGCGTGTTGTACCGCTCTCCAGAAGCGCAGGCAACAACGCGGCGCAATTTTCGTTGGACAGATGTCCGACACGGCTTAAAATACGCTCCTTCAGATAAAACGGATACGGCCCGCATTCCAGCATCCGCACATCGTGATTGGACTCGATATGCACCAGATCGCAACCGTTAACCGCATTTTTTACGGTATCGGTCAGATGCCCGATATCCGTCGCCACCGCGGCGGTGCGTTCATCGGGAAATACCACGCGGTAACCGCAGCTCTCGCGACTGTCATGCGGTGTCGCAAATGCGGTCACGCTCAGATCTCCGACCGTCACCGTGCCCTCCATCACGCACACCGTCGCTCCCGCGGGCAGTGCCTCTTTTTCAAGCACCGCCTCCAGAGTGCCGCGGGTTGCATACACGGGCATCGGATATTTTTTCAAAAACACCTTGAGTCCGCTGATGTGGTCGGTGTGTTCGTGAGTGAGAAAAATCCCGCCGAGTGTCGCAGGGTCAATCCCCCGCTGTGAAAGCGCTTCGGTGAGGCGCTTGGCGGAAACGCCCGCATCCACCAGTACACCGCCGCTTGCCGTGCCGAGATAAGTGCAGTTTCCGTCGCTGCCGCTGAAAAGCGGGCAATACCGTGCCATAGAAAACTCCTTTACATGAAAAGCAAAGGGATCACTGTGCATCACACAGCGATCCCTTTATACATTTAGATTGCCTGTGCTGTGGAAGGTGCTACATAAATACGCTCGATATCCGCACCGAGCGCCTGCAGTTTTTCCACAATATCCTCGTAGCCACGCTCAATGTAGCAGATGTCATCCACCAGCGTGACACCCTTTGCCGCAAGACCCGCAATCACCATTGCGGCGCCTGCACGCAGGTCGTTGGCGCGCACGGGAGCGCCCTTGAGCTGTTCCACGCCCTGGAACACAGCCGTATTGCCGTTGACGGTGACATCCGCACCCATGCGGCGAAGCTCGCTCAGATATTTAAAGCGGTTGTCCCAGATATTTTCAGTCAGGAAACTTGTCCCCTCGGCCATTGCAAGAAGCACCGCGATCTGCGGCTGCATATCGGTCGGGAAGCCGGGATGCGGCATTGTTTTGACCGTACAATGACGAAGCGGTTTATCACAGGAAACACGAATGGCATCCTCGTCCTCAAGTTCTTCAACCGTGGCGCCCATTTCCTCAAGCTTTGCCGTGATGGACTCAAGGTGCTTCGGGATGACACCGCGCACCAGCACATTGCCACCCGTGGCAACGGCCGCCGCCATGTAAGTACCGGCCTCGATCTGATCGGGGATGATGGAATAATTCGCGCCGCACAGATAGTCCACGCCGCGGATCTTGATTACATCCGTACCTGCGCCGCGCACATCCGCACCCATGGAGTTGAGGAAGTTGGCGAGGTCGACGATATGCGGTTCTTTGGCTGCGTTTTCTATCACGGTCAGACCCTTGGCGCGCACAGCGGCAAGCATAATGTTGACCGTAGCACCAACCGACACCTGATCGAGATAAACCGAGTTGCCGACAAGCTCACCGTTTGCCTTGACCTCAATCATGCCGTTGTCGGGCAGATCGGGAACCTCCGCACCCAGCGCACGGAAGCCCTTGAGGTGCAGGTCGATGGGACGGATGCCGAAGTTGCATCCGCCGGGAAGCGATGTGCGTGCGACACCGAAACGGCCGAGAAGTGCACCGAGATAATAATACGATGCACGCATATGTTGCGACAGGTCGTGCGGCACCACATGGGTCACCAGCTGAGACGGGTCGATTTCGATGGTGTGATTGTCAAGACGGCGGATTCTGGCACCCAGCGCCGACAAAATATCTAAAGAAGTGGAAACATCGGAAATGTTCGGGATATTTTCAATGCAGCAAACCTCTTGCGTCAGTACGACAGCAGCAAGAATCGGCAACACCGCGTTCTTTGCGCCGCTGATATCCACCGTACCGACAAGGGGCTTACCGCCGCAAATACGATACTTTTCCAAAGGCGGTCACCCTCCGTTCGGATTTGTAGTAATCTCATACTTTTATCATTATAACACAAGATATAAAAATTTCAACCCATTTTGAACGCAATATATAGATTTTTTTACATTTTTGTAACTCGTTGACAGATTTGAGGAAAAGCGGTATCATATATGTATATTTTCTACATATAGGAAAGGGAGCGTTATGATGATTATTGCAGTGCCTTATGCAGGCGGACAGGTATTCGGGCATTTCGGCCATACCAAGCAATTCCGCCTTTATACCGTGGAAGACGGTGCTGTTACCGCCATTTCCCTTGCGGATACCAACGGCAGCGGACACGGCGCGTTGTCGGCATTTCTCGCTGACCGCGGTGTGAACACGCTGATCTGCGGCGGCATCGGCGGCGGTGCGCAGGACGGGCTCGCCGAAGTAGGCATCCGCATCTACGGCGGTGTGTCGGGCGACGCCGACCGCGCCGTTGCGATGTTCCTTGCAGGCAAGCTGGACTATGACCCCAACGCCCGCTGTGATCATCACGACCACGCACACGGCGAGGGTCACACCTGCGGCGACCACGGTTGCGGCGGAGGCTGTCACCATGACTGAGTTTTCCCTGCCGCCTGTTTTTATCGAGCGGATGCGCCGTCTGCTCGGTGAAGAGACCGACGCTTTTTTGAACAGCTACAATCTGCCGCTTCGCCGCGGATTGCGTATCAACACCCTTTGGTGCGATACAGATGCGTTTCTCGCCCGTTTCCAGCACCCGCTCGAAACCTCTCCCTTTGCCGATGATGCGTTTTATCTGGATGCCCCGCACAAGGCGGGTGCTGACCCGCTCCATCACGCGGGCGCATATTATATGCAGGAGCCGTCTGCATCCTCCGCCGTGACTGTGCTTCGTCCGCAAAAAGGTGAGTATATACTCGATTTGTGTGCCGCACCGGGTGGTAAATCCACCCAGATTGCCGCGGCGCTCGGCGGCACGGGACTGCTGTGGTGCAACGAGTATATCAAAACCCGTGCGCAAATTCTGTTGCAAAATCTCGAGCGGCTCGGCGTGCGCAATGCCGTTGTATCCAACGCCGACACCACGCCGCTTTGCGCACAGCTGGAAGGTTGTTTTGACGCGGTGCTTGCCGATGTACCCTGCTCGGGTGAAGGCATGTTCCGCAAAGAGGAGGTCGCGCTGAGCCAATGGAGCGAAGCGTTGGTCGCAGAATGTGCTGCACGCGGTGAAGGCATCCTGCACAACGCCTCCCTTGCTGTGCGCGACGGCGGACGCATTGTGTACTCCACCTGCACCTTTGCTCCCGAGGAAAACGAACTGCAGATTGCGCATTTCCTGCAGACACATCCCGATTTTGAATTGCTCGACTGCGGCGTAAGTTTCGGCAGACCTGCCTTTCGTGCCGCACAACTGGCAGCGTTTGAGGATGTACCGCCTGACCTGCCGCTGGAGCGATGCCGCCGCATCTTCCCTGCCGCCGGTGGCGAAGGGCATTTCATCGCCTTGCTCCGAAAACGCGGCGACGGCGCACGACGCACACACGCCGCACCGAAAGTCAAACCCGACGATGCCATCCGCGCCGCCAAGGCGCTGTGGGAGGAATGCTTCCGCTGTGAACCGAACGGGCAGTTTGTGCGCTACGGCGATACGGTGCGGCTTGTCCCCGACGACCTGCCCGCTGTGCAGAAGCTCGCGGTATTATCGGCGGGTGTTCCTGTCGGCACAGTTGCCAAAAACCGTCTCGAGCCGCACCACGCATTGTTTGCCTCGGCAGACCCCGCTGATTGCAGACGCGTGGTTGACCTCGCGCTTGATGATGACCGCACGCTCGCGTTTTTGCACGGCGAGGAGATTGCCGTCTCCTGCGACAAGGGATATGCGCTTGTTGCCATCGAAGGTGTCCCCTGCGGCTTCGGCAAGGTCAGCGGCGGTGTACTGAAAAATAAATACCCGAAAGGGTTACGACGGTTATAAATAAAAAAAGCACCCGTTGCAACGGGTGCTTTTTTTATTGTTATCAATACAGCTTTGCGCCGGCGGGGATGTGATCATCCACCATCAGCAGATGGAGCTTCTCCTCGCCTTCCTCACTGTGGATGGCGGAAAGGAGCATACCGCAGGACTCAATGCCCATCATGGCACGCGGCGGCAGGTTGGTAATCGCAATCAGCGTCTTGCCAACAAGCTCTTCCGGCTCATAATACGCGTGAATGCCCGACAGGATGGTGCGGTCGTTGCCCGTGCCGTCATCCAGCGTGAACTGCAACAACTTCTTGGACTTTTTGACCGCCTCGCAAGCCTTGACCTTCACCGCACGAAAGTCGGATTTACTGAAGGTCTCAAAATCGACGCAATCCTCAAACAGCGGCTCGATCTCCACTTTGGAGAAGTCGATTGCGACGGGTGCCGCTTCGACCGCTTCCTCCGTCACAGCGGCGGAGGCTTCCACCGTTGCCACGGGCGGCAAATCGGACTTCTTGCCGTCTGCGAGAGGCTTCATCGTGGGGAACAACAACACATCGCGGATGGAACCGCTGTCGGTCAGCAGCATCACCAGACGGTCGAGGCCGAAGCCCAGACCACCCGTGGGAGGCATGCCGTACTCGAGCGCGGTGAGGAAGTCCTCGTCCACCTCGGCGTTAGCGCCCTGTGCGCGCTTCTCGGCAACCTGCTTCTCAAAGCGACCGCGCTGATCGATCGGGTCGTTGAGCTCCGAGAACGCATTGCCGAACCCGGTGCAGTTGATGAAGTACTCGAAACGCTCGGTGAACTCGGGATCCTCGGGCTTGCGCTTGGCAAGCGGCGAGATCGCGACGGGATAATCGTAAATAGAGGGCGGCTGGACGAGCTTATCCTCGACACACTCATCGAAGAATGCTGCCAGAATATCGCCCTTGCTCGCGGCGTGCTCATCATACTCGACATGATGCTCCTTCGCCGCGGCAACGCCATCGGCATCGCTCTTCCAGTCGTAGTAATCGGCGCCGGCATACTTCTTGACAGCCTCTGCCATCGTCAGACGCTCCCACGGGGACGCCATGTTGATCTCCTTGCCCTGATAGGGAATCACATCGGTGCCGCAAACCTCTTTGGTCAGCCACACATACAATTGCTCGACAAGATCCATCATATCGTGGTAATCGGCATATGCCTGATACAGCTCAATGGAGGTGAACTCCGGGTTGTGCTTGGTATCCATACCCTCGTTACGGAAGATACGACCGACTTCATACACCTTCTCAAAGCCGCCGACGATGAGGCGCTTCAGGTACAGCTCCGTCTCGATACGCAGATACATCTGCATATCCAGCGTGTTGTGGTGGGTGATGAACGGACGCGCGGACGCACCGATCTCCAGCGTGTGCAGAACGGGTGTATCCACCTCGAGGAAGCCGCGCTGATCGAGGAACTGACGGATAAGCGTCGTGATACGGCTGCGCTTGACAAAGGTGTCGCGCACATCGGGGTTGACGATCAGGTCAAGATAGCGCTGGCGATAGCGGGTGTCGACATCCTTGATGCCGTGGTATTTGTCGGGAAGCGGGAGAAGCGACTTCGACAACAGCTTGATCTCGCTCGCGTGAACGGAGATCTCACCGCGGCGGGTGCGGAACGCAATACCCTTGACACCGATGATGTCACCGACATCCCAGGTGTTGAACTCATTGTAAGCGTCCTCGCCCACATCATCGATTTTGATGTAGATCTGGATACGGCCCGAGCCGTCACGCAGATCAACAAAGCTCGCCTTACCCATATCGCGCCAGGTCATCAGACGGCCGGCAACGATCACTTCGGTGTTTTCGAGCTCTTCAAAATTCTCCACGATCTCAGCCGCGTGATGCGTCTGGTCGAACTTGGTAATGGTATAAGGATCCTTGCCCGCTTCACGGAGTGCCGTCAGCTTGTCGCGACGAATCTGCAACAGCTCGCTCAACTGCTGTTCGGAAATCTCTTCCTGCGGAACCTGCGGTTGTTCGCTCATAACGGATTCTGCCTTTCTTATTTGGAAATCTTCGTAATTTTATACTTCACTGTGCCGAGGGGGATCTCCACCTCAACCACCGCGCCGACCTTCTGGCCGAGAAGTGCTTTACCGATCGGCGACTCGTCGGAGATCAGACCCTCAAAGGGATCGGCTTCGGTCACACCGACGATGCGGTACTCTTCCGACTCACCCGAGTCGACATTCTTCATCTTCACGGAAAGACCCACGCGGACAACATCGTTTTCCAGTGCCGACGCATCCACGATGCGGACATTGTTCAGCTGCTCTTCAAGCTCCGCGATGCGTGCTTCCACGATTGCCTGCTCGTTCTTCGCCTCGTCGTATTCGCTGTTCTCAGACAGGTCGCCGAACGATTTGGCGGTTTTGATCATTTCCTTGACTTCGTCGCGGCGGACGGTCTTGAGATAATCCAGTTCTTCCTGCAGTTTCTTAAGACCTTCTTCGGTAACAAAAATTTCTTTTGCCATAACTCTATCATCCTTTCAGTACATATAACTGTACATATATAGCCATTTATGTAGTATACAAAAAATAATCGTCGCTGTCAAGTCAAAGTACGCTGTAAATGCCGCATTCGTATAAAAGCCGCGTTCCCTCGTCCGTTTCAAAGGGCAACAGCGCTCTGGCTACCAGCAAATCGTCGTTGCTGTCGATGTCCGTGCGTTTCAGGTGCGCATAATCCCCGTCAATGCGGGTGACGATATATTCAAACGGTCCCAATAGGATCTCCTCCGATCTTTTCATAGGAATATGTAGGCCGCAACGCTCAGAGGCTGATCACGAAAACTCGCGCAGGCGGAACGGCACGCCGAGCTCATCGGCAAGCGCCTGACAGCGCGTTGCCTGCTCCGCGGTGATGACATCGACAGCCGTGACCATCACTTTTGGGAACAAGTCCTTACATTCCCGCACAAACTCAAGCATCGCCTCAAACGCACCCTCACCGAAGCAAGGATTGGTCACATCCAGATATTCGGCCTCGGTCGGGGCGTTCATGCTCACCGACATCACATCGATCAATCCCTCCAGCAGTTTCGGGACATCTTTGCCGGTGGACAGGCTACCAAGACCGTTTGTGTTCAAGCGGATGGGGATATCGCTGACCGAGCGGACATACTGCGCCGCCGCAATCAGCACCTCGAGCGACTCAGTCGGCTCACCGTAGCCACAGAACACGACCTCGTCATACTTTGACAGATCCTTCTCCGCAAAGGCGGCAAGCACCTCTTCTTTGGAAGGATCGCGGTCAAGCCACAGACTGTCTGCCGTGCCGACCCCATCGTGTCCGAGACGGATGCAGAAGGTGCACGCGCAGGTGCAACGATTGGTCAAATTGACATACAATCCTTTTTCATATTCATATAAAATCATCATACTATTTTTCTCCTTTATGACATCAACCGCGTTTTCAGCTTGGCACGATCCAATGCCGCACCAACCAGCAAAAACAACGCCGCACCGCCGCCCGATTGCACCAATCCGCCTGTCGGGATGGTGAGCAACGGGGTGATCCAATTGCCGAAGAGCATCACTTCTGCAAAGTAATAACCGACAATGCAGATCACACCGGCGCCAAAAGCGGCGAACACATTACGACGACACAGCACCTTGGTTTTGGAGGAGGTAAAGCATGCCGCCATTGCCGCCTTGATGATCACAGTAAACAGCACCCAATGCGGTGCACCCGTCAGCAAATCGGCAAGTCCCGATCCGATCCCCGCCGCCGCCATGGCATACGGCATCGGCAGAAATGCGCCCGCCAGATAAATAAACGCATCACCAAGATGCACATAACCTCCCGCTGTGCCGATTGGAATATGAAATAAAAATGCCGTTGTCAAACAAACGATTGCGCCAAAAAGAGCCGCCATTGTCATGTACTGGATCGTCTTGCTTTTCATACATCAATCAACTCCTTCAGACAGTGCTCGAACAGCACCCCATGCTTGGGGTCTGCACCTTTTTCAAAGGTATAGGAGGTTGTGCGCGCTACAAATCCTGCCGCCAGATCCACCGCCGCCTCCAAGGTGTCGCCGCGAAGCAACGCACCGCACAGCACCGAAGCAAACAGATCACCCGTGCCGGGGTAACGCCCCGTCGACAACGGCTTTTCAATCATGCAAAGCGTTCCGTTTTCCGCACGGTACAGGCAGGATCCGATATGCGTCTGAGATACCCGTACCCCCGTGAGCACAACCGCTTGCGGCCCGAGTGCCGCAACGCCCTCGCACAGCCGCCGTGCCGTTTCAAGATCAATCGCCTCACCCGTATAAGGGGTATCGGTCAGCAGGCACGCTTCGGTGATATTCGGTGTGACAATGTCCGCAATTTTCACAAGTTCACGCATACCGCGGCACATCTCCTCGGTGTAGGTCGCGTAGACCTTGCCGTTATCCGCCATCACGGGATCCACCAGTATAAACGCTTTTGCAGGCATATTTGCCGCGATCTCCCGCACAAGGGCGATCTGCTCGGCAGAGCCGAGAAACCCTGTGTACAGCGCATCAAACGGCATATCCTCTTTCTGCCAGTTGGCATAATAGTCCCGAATATGCGGTGTGAAATCCACAAACGAATAATTGGCAAAGCCCGTCTGTGCCGACAGGATCGCCGTCGGAAGCGGACAGCACTGCACACCCATGGCACTCAGCACGGGAATTGCCACTGTCAAAGATGCCCGTCCGATGCCCGACAGGTCGTTGATACACGCCGCCGCAGGAAGAGGTCTTGCCATATTCACACCGCCTTTCTTACATTCTTTCTCAATTTATATCATAGTACCGACCGCTGTCAATGTCAAGATTTTTCGACAAAAGAACCCGTTTTGTTCACGAAAAACTCAAAAAACCTTCATAAGACCTTTACGGTTTGTTCAACAATTCTGCGGTGCAATGCGGTATACTGTAGATACAGCGAAAACGCTGGAACTTTCATTTGCTTTCTCCTCGTTATTCGCTTCAGGCGAATGACAATTTCTCCTCATTTTCTTCTCAACCGACAGAGCGTCTTGCAATTTTTGCAGGGCGCTTTGTTGGTTTTTGTCTTGCAAACAGCGCCACTGCGTGTTATACTGAAGATACAATCTTTACCAGGAGGATGGTACTTATGAATATGAAACGGATCTTGTCTCTTATGCTCTGCGGCACACTGCTTTTTGGTTGTGTCGGTATGACCGGCTGCAGCGACAAATACGAAAACGCCCTTGACGGCAAAAAGCTCGTTGCCTTCGGCGACAGCCTGACCGCCTTTGGCACCTGGCCACTGACCACTGCCGAAAACTGCAATATGTATCTCTTCAACGGTGCTGTGGGCGGCATTAACACCACCGAAGCACTCGAGCGCCTTGATAAATATGTTATCGAGCGCGAGGCAGACTTTGTCACGCTGTGCTTCGGTCAGAACGATCTGCTGATGCAAGGCAAGGACAAGCCGCAGGTCACGCCCGACCAATTCAAGGAAAACCTGAAAACCATGTGCGAGAAAATCACCGCCGCAGGTGCCATCCCGATTCTGATGACCTGCAGTTATATGAACGAATCCATCTGGTGGTCGTCGCAAGGACAAAAAACATTCCACTATGCCAATGTGGGCACACCCTATGAGTGGCTGGAGCAATACTGCGAAAAGGTGCGTGAACTTGCCGCAGAAGGCAATTACGATTTTGTCGACATCCGCAAAGCCTGCGACGAATACGATGTTGCCGAATTCCTGACCGACGACGGTGTGCATCTTGCCGATCTCGGCAATCAGGTGTACGCCGAGTTGCTGACGAAGCATCTGCAGGATAAGTACGGCAACAATCCGCGTGCCAAGAAGATTGAAAACCGCTTCCCCTGCGTCTCCTCTCCTGCTGAACCTGCGGAGCTGGACATCATCTCTTATGACCCCGCTGACTGGGACACCCCCAATGCAGGCGAAATGGAATTCGACAAGAACGAGGAAGGACACCTGCTCATCTCCAACACCACCGGCAGATGGCCCGATGCACACTACGCGGCGGACACCTCGGTGTATGTCCCCGTCGAAGGCACCCAGCTGGTGTGCGATTTCTTCACCTCCCCCGGTGTCAACACCAGCATCATCCTGTTCTTCAACGGTGCGACGCCGTTTGCTACCACTACCGGTCAGTATGTCGTGATCAACACCCACCTCGGTGTCAAGACCGAACCCGGCTCTGACGACATCTGCTCCGGACAGGAAGTGCAGAAAACCATTGACCTCAAGGACATCATCCCCCAGACCGCCATCGACGAAAAAGGCAACACGCTCATTTCGGGTGTGAAGATCTACGCCGCGGGCGGCATGTATGTTCCCGTTGTGATCCGCAAGCTGGCAGTTGCCACCAACGGCGAACCCAACAAATAAAAACAGACAGCAAAAAGCCGTCGGTTCCGTTTGGACCCGACGGCTTTTTTGTTTCGTATTATCCGATGCCCGAGCCCATTGTTAGGTAGCACACCGTACCAACAACCAGCACCAGCACACACAATCCGCAAAAGCCGTATTTTGCCAGCGGATAGAACCAGGCGCCGATCGGCTTTTCGCGGCCGCTGTTGACTGCCTTCGAGACGAATGCCTTGCCCGCAACCCAGAAGAACATCACCGCGGCAAGTCCTGCACCGAGCGGACAGATGAAGATGGAGACAATATCCATCCAACCGCTGACAATGCCCTGAATGAGAAGTGAGATGACAAGACCTGTACCGCCCACAATACACGCGGCGGGCATACGGCCGAGGCGAAGCTTTTCCTGCAGCGTTGCAATGGGCGCTTCATAAAGATTGATCAGCGAGGTGATGCCTGCGAAGAACACCGCCACAAAGAACACGATGGCGACCCATTCACCACCCGGCATACCTTTAAACAGATTCGGCAACGCAATGAACATCAGACCGGGGCCGCTTTGGCTGACGATCGAACCTTCTGTTCCCGCCAGACCGACCGCCATGGCGGGGATGATGACAAATGCCGCCAGAAGTGCCGCGAGTGTATCAAAAAACGCCACCGAACGCGCCGATTTCGGCACATCTTCTTTATCCGACAGATACGAGCCGTAAATGAGCGTGCCGTTGCCCGCCACCGACAGCGAGAAGAACGCCTGTCCGAGAGCATAAATCCATGTCATGGGATTGGCGAGCACCTGCGGATCGACACGGAAAATTTCTTTATAGCCGTTTGCAGCACCCGGTTGGAACGCCACATATACGCCAAGACCGACAAAGAGGAAAAAGAGCAGCGGCATCAGCACTTTATTGACGCGTTCAATACCCTTGCCGACACCGAGAAGCAAGATCAGCACCGCCAGCACCAGCGCCGCCGCCTGCCACCAATTGTTGCCGAAGCCACTCGCCATCTGACCGAATGCCGCCCCGAAGGTATCGGGCGAATCGTACGCGAGCGTTGCACCCGTGAAGGTGCCGATCATATACTTCAAAATCCAGCCCATCACGACCGTATAGCCGATTGCCAGCGCCATGGAACCAAGTGTCGGGATGAGTCCCAATGCTTCGCCGAGCTTTCTCTTACCGCGAAGCTCACACGCTGCACCGAACGCACCGATCGGTCCCGAGCGCGTCGCACGACCGAAGCTCATTTCACCGATCACGCCGGTCGAGGCGATCAGGATGACAAAGATAAAATACGGAATCAGGAACGAACCGCCGCCGTACATCGATACACGGGACGGAAACATCCAGATGTTGCCCATGCCGACCGCCGAGCCGATACAGGCCAGAATAAATCCCCAGCGGGATCGGAACGAATCGCGTGTTTTTTCCAAATTGCCCATCTCCTTTTCTCAAAAAAAGATACTTTATTATACTAATTCAGTAAACAAAATGCAACATTTTTTTGCGATTTCCTTGTTTTCGCGACAAAAAACGCGTATAATAGAGAAAAACAAGGAGGGCTGATGAATGGACAAAACGGCAAAGCCGCGTCTTCTGGCGGTTTTAAAAATATTGGAGACCTATTCCGACGAACAGCACCCACTGACTTTTGCTCAGGTGATCCATCTTTTAAAAGAAGAATATGACATCGCCGCGCATCGCACCACCCTGCAACGCGATCTGGATGAGCTTGCCGCATTTGGGGTGGACATCGTCTCGGTGCGCTCCACACAAAACCGCTTCTTTATCGGAGAGCGCGTGTTTCAGACACCCGAGCTTCGTTTGCTTGCCGATGCGATCGGCTCTTCCAAATGCCTGACCGAAAAGAAAAGCGCCGAACTGACCGATAAGCTCTGCTCCCTTGTCAGCGTTCATCAGGCGGCGCTTCTCCGCAAGCGCACCCTTGAAGTCAGCGTCACCAAACCGAGAAACGAAAATATCTATTACATTATCGATGCCATCAACCATGCCATCGACCGCAACAAAGCGATTCGTTTCACCTATTACGACTACACCGCCGACAAGCAACGCGTGCTTCGCGGTGACGGCGAAGTTTACACGCTGAGTCCGTATGCATGCGTGTGGAACGGCGACTTTTACTATGTGATCGGCTGGAGTCACAAGCGACACGATATCACGGTGTTCCGCGTAGACCGCATCACCGCGCCGCCCGAAATCGCCGACGAAAGCGCCATTCCGCCCCCTGCTGGATTCGATCTTGGGGAATACACCAGAAGCGTGTTCCAGATGTATAAGGGCAAGGAAGTGACGGTGGAACTCCAGTGCCAAAACGAGCTGATGAAAGCGGTGATTGACCGCTTCGGCGAGGATGTACAAACGGAAATCCTCGACGAGCAAAGTTTTAAAGTCACAGCGCCCATCTCGCTGTCCCCCACTTTTTACGGCTGGGTGTTTGAATTCGGCGGTGATATCCGTATTCTTGCCCCTGCGGAAGCAAAGGAAGCCTATGCACAGATGGTGATGAAAGCGGCAAAAAGCATATAAAAAAAGACTGCTCATGGGAATGAGCAGTCTTTTTTTGCTTAGTTGAACAGATCCTTCAGCTTTTTGAAGAAAGTTCCGCGTTTCTGGTAATTCTTTTCGGAAGTTGTGCCGTCAAATTTGCGGAGCAATTCCTTTTGATCGTGCGACAGATTGCGCGGCACTTCGATCGTGACACGGAAGATCAGATCGCCTGTGCGGCGACCGTGCACATCGGGGAAGCCTTTACCCTTGATGCGGAGCTGTTCGCCGGGTTGCGTGCCTTCCTTGATGGTGAACGGTTCTTTGCCGTGGAGGGTGGGCACCTGAATTTCCGCGCCGAGCGCCGCCTGCACAAAGGTCAGCGGCAGGTCACAGTAGATATCGTTGCCGTGGCGCTCAAACAACGGATGCGGACGCACCGTCACACGCACCTGCAGATCGCCCGCAGGGCCGCCGTTCTGACCTGCATTGCCCTTACCGCGGATGATGATGGTCTGACCGTCATCAATGCCGGCGGGTATGTTCACACCGACCGTACGGCGGGCGGTCACACGACCGCTGCCGTTGCAGGTACCGCAGGGCGTTTCGATGATGCGACCCGTTCCACGGCAACGGTCACACGCCGCCTGCGTCTGCATCATGCCGAACGGGGTGCGCTGCTGACGGCGCACCTGACCGCTGCCGCCGCATTGCGGACAAGTTTTCGGGGATGTACCTTTTTTCGCACCGCTGCCGCCGCAATCGGGACAGCTTTCCACAAGCGTGACCTCGACCTGCTTCTTGCAACCCTTTGCCGATTCCTCAAACGAGAGGATCACCGATGCCGCCACATCGCCACCCTGGCGCGGCGCGTTCGGATTGCTGCGATGACCGCCGCCACCGCCAAAGAAGGACGAAAAGATATCGCCGAAGTCAAAATCCATTCCGCCGCCATAGCCGCCGTAAGCGCCACCGCCGCCAGCACCGAAATTCGGGTCGACACCTGCGTGACCGTACTGGTCATAGCGCGCCTTTTTCTGGCTGTCCGACAGCACCTCATACGCCTCGTTGACTTCCTTGAACTTTGCCTCTGCTTCCGCGTTATCGGGGTTCAGGTCGGGGTGATACTGCTTTGCCTTTTTGCGATAGGCTTTTTTGATCTCATCATCCGAAGCACCCTTTTGCAGTCCGAGCACCTCGTAATAATCGCGTTTCTCTGCCATGGAGATTCTCCTCAACATCGGTATAGGAGCGGACAAAGTCCGCTCCTATATCAATTGTATTTCTTATTGCACATCGCCGTCGTAGAAGCCGTCGTCGCCTGCACCGTTCGGTGCTGCGCCGTCCTGCGGGTTCGCCGCCTGATATGCCTTGGTGGCAATTTCGCCAAACACCTTCATCAGCTCTTCCTTCTTCGAGTTGATCGCGTCGATGTCCTCGCCCTTGAGCGCTTCCTTAAGGTCGTCAATCTTCGCCTGCACGGACGCTTTGTCGTCTTCGCCGATCTTGTCGCCGAAATCGGTCAGCGCCTTTTCGCACTGGTAGACCGCCTGATCCGCTTCGTTGCGGGCTTCAACTGCTTCGCGGCGCTTCTTGTCTTCTGCCGCGTATGCCTCGGCGTCTTTGACTGCCTTCTCGACATCTTCCTTGGACATATTGGTGTTGGAAGTAATGGTGATCTTCTGCTCACGACCGGTCGCCATATCCTTCGCGCTGACATTGACAATGCCGTTGGCGTCGATGTCGAAGGTCACTTCGATCTGCGGGATGCCGCGCGGAGCGGGTGCGATGCCGTCGAGGCGGAACATACCGAGGGTCTTATTGTCCGCGGCAAACTCACGCTCGCCCT
>JAZRTC010000114.1:0-2415 GCA_045651865.1 Acutalibacteraceae bacterium | reverse complement strand
CAATAGACGAGATGAAAACTACCGTTAAGATCAGAACCGACCGTCTCCACCAAACAAAACCACACCGCAAGGTGTGGTTTTTTGTTTTGGTACGGGAGGGATCGAAAGCCCGTAAAGAAAACAGTCCGGTGGACTGTTTTTAGGGCGTGGAGTTGAAGAGACTGCCTCCTTTCAGACACGCCAATAGACGAGATGAAAACTACCGTTAAAATCAGAACCGACCGTCTCCACCAAACAAAACCACACCGCAAGGTGTGGTTTTTTGTTTGGTACGGGAGGGATCGAAAGAACCGGAGTGCGACTGCGTCCTGTGGACGGAACAAGGAGCACGACGGGCTGTGCCGCAACAAGGTGAGGTGAGCCGCAAAACCTTGCGGCGAAAGCGAACCGCTGTTGCAAACGTCCCGCTGTACATACTTCCGTTTTTTGTGCAATAATAGGCGAGCAAGTTTTTCTGTGGATTTGAACCCAATCAGTGGTTTTACATAAACCGAAAGACGAGATAAATATTTTCAAAATACCCACCCAACCTGTTCGGGATGCCCTGTGCATCCCGACTTTTTTATCGTTTTTCCTTTTTATTACTTTAAACTATTGACGGATGCGGGAGATTTGTGGTAAACTTCTATGGATAATAGAGTTTTTGTACCTATTTTTTACACTAAAGAAAGAACGGGTGGAAACAATGAAAAAAACAAACCATAGCTTTGGCAAACAGCTTGCAAGCCGACTGACAGCACTGTTGCTGGTGTTCTGCATGCTGGCATCCTTTGCTGCGTGCGACAAAAAGCCGAACGGCGACAGCGATACGCCGACGGGTGAGCCGACCGCGTATACGGTCAGCGTCAAGACCGCAGGCGGCATGGCACTTGCCGATATCGATGTGTACATTTACACCGATAGCTCCCGCGAGAATATGCAGGATTATGCCAAGACGAATGCCGAGGGCACCGTCTCTTTCAACATGCCCAAGAGCGACAAGTACGCGATCGTGCTGTCGGGTGTGAAGAAGGGCTATGATGTGCAGGAAAGCTATGCGTTCGAGGGAGAAAGCGCGTCGATCGTGCTGACTTCGTCGCTGATTGCAGATGAAGATCTCTCCACGGCAACGCTCGGTCTGGGTGATGTGATGTATGACTTCACCGTGACGACACCTGCGGGCAAGGAAATCAAGCTCTCCGAGGTGCTCAAAGAGAAGAAGCTTGCGGTGCTCAACTTCTGGTATACCACCTGTACCTGGTGCTTGGAAGAGTTCCCGTTGATGGAGCAGATTTCCAAGGAATATGCGGACGATGCGGTGTTCATTGCGCTCAACCCGATGGAAGATAACAATGTGGTCGATGGCTTCCAGAAGCAATACGGCTACACCTTCAATATGACGGCGTGTCCGTCGTCGTGGTCAAACACCTTCAGCGTGACGGGTTATCCGACCTCGGTGTTTGTGGATCGCTACGGCGTTATCTGCCTTGTGGAGGCAGGTGCAATCACCAGCAAGCGCCCGTTTGTGTGCGCATTCGATCACTTTACTGCGGAGAACTATGAGCAGAAGCTGTGCGAAAACGGCATCGGCGACCTCGTGACGCAGGTGAAGCCGTCGTATACGATGGATACTTCGGAAAACATTGCCAAGCTTATCAACAGCGGCAATATCGATGTGACCTACCGTCCCGAGACCGAAGACGAAAACGCCGAATACATCTGGCCGTTCATTGCGGGCAACAAGCTCGGACAGGACTGCGTATATGCGTCGAATGTCGGCATCGACAGCTCGTATGCGATCATGTATGCGGATGTGACGATGAAGGCAGGACAGGCACTCAGCTTTGATTATCTGGTGTCTTCCGAGCGCCTTTGCGATATTTTGTATATCATTGTGGATGACGAAGATGTGTATCAGATCTCGGGCGTGTCCGAGACGGAAAAATGGCAAACCTGCTACCCTTGGGTTGCCGAAAAAGACGGTACTTATGAAGTGGCGCTGTGCTTTATGAAGGACGGCGACGGTGCTGAGGGCGAGGATACGGTGTATATTGATAATATGCGCCTTGTGGATGCGTCGACGATCGATGTACCGACCTACCTGCCCAGCTATGCAGCGACCACCGATGATGACGGTGACACCTATTCTTATGTGGATGTTGTGTTCAACGAAGCAGACGGCTATTATCATGTCGGTTCGGCAAACGGCCCGCTTCTGCTTGCCGATCTGATGGACTTCACCCCGTTCAACGAGGAGGAAAGCGTGCAGCAGATCGTCACCAACGGCGATGCGGACAAGAACGGCGTCAGCCTGTACAACAAGGTTGAAGAGGGCGGCCTGGGCATGGTCAAGTATTTCTCCTATGCCTCCAACTCGACGATCAACGGTGTCTGCACCGTGACAAGTCGGAGGCCAAGCGGTCTTAGGAAGACAAT
>JAZRTC010000113.1:0-13270 GCA_045651865.1 Acutalibacteraceae bacterium | reverse complement strand
ACCGCTTGGCCTCCGACTTATGATGGTGGGCGGCGCCTGATAGCAGGAGGTCATCACGGTGCACAGCATCGCAATGGCGAGAACAGCGGCGGTAAGGCGAAGAATATGTTTCATGGTTGTCAGTCTCCTTAATTTTCATTCATTGCCAGCATAATGGTGCGGATGACCAGCGTGTTATCTGTAAGCACACTGACAGACGCATCGCCGTAAGACAGGTTGGCTTCCGAAATGACATCGGCAGCGGCATCGTAGGTGACCGCGAGGGTGCATTCCTTGCCGTAGTTGTCGGCAACCGCAAAGGTTGCGTGGGTGTCGTCCACATTCGAGTGGGTGTAGGGGCTGAGCTGGCTCCACTTCATGTCCGGTTTCATAAGACCGAGGAGCAACGACAGCGTAAGCTGACCTTCCTTGGCGGGAATGGTGGGGGTGGGCTCGTTTTCCGTGGGGGTGGTGGCGGGGTTGTCGATGACACCGCCGGGAGGCTGGTAGCAGGCGGACATGGTGAACACAACCGCCACTACGGCGAGGATCGCCGCAACGCGGCGCAGAACAGACAGATTCATAACTTGATCGCTCCTTATTTGTTTTAAGTTTATCGGTGAGCGCCTGTACGGGTTACCCGTACGACGCCGCTGATGCGGGAAAGTTTGGCGGTCACCATTTCCAGGTGATCGACACTGTTGACGCCAATGGTGATCTGCATCTCGCCGTGGTCGTCCTTGGGTTCGCGGGCATTGATGGCGTAGATCGTCACATGCATCAGCGCAAGCTGCGTCGTGACATCGGCAATCAGGCGGTCGCGGTCTTTGGTTTCGAGGAACAGACCTGCCTTAAAGCTGCCCGAAGTGACCTCGCTTTCCCATTCGGCGTGAACCCAGCGTTCGGGATGTTCGCAGGTTTCGAGATTTCGGGGGACATTCGGACAGTCACATTTGTGAACCGACACACCGAAGCCGCGGGTGATGAAACCGATGATCTCGTCGCCGGGGACGGGATCACAGCACCGTGCAAACTTCACCAGGCAGTTGTCCATGTTTTCAATAATAACACCGCCGGAATGGGCTTTATGCTTGGCGGGTTTTTCCAGCACCTGCCGCACAGCCGCTTCCTCGCGGGCGGCACGGGCGTGCTCGTCGCGGATGCGCGGAATGATGCGGGACAGCAGGATGCCGCCGTAGCCGATGGCGGCAAAGAAATCGTCCGCGCTCGAGCAGTGCTGGCGGCGGATCTCCGCTTCCAGCAGGCGGTCGTACTGCTCGGAATTGAGACGGATATAGTTACGGGCAAGCTCCGCTTCAAAGGCGTTGCGGCCTTCTTCGATGTTTTCCTCGCGGCGTTCGCGCTTGAACCATGCGCGGATCTTACTGCGGGCTTCACCTGTTTTGACGATCTTCATCCAGTCACGACTGGGGCCGTGTCCTGCCGCAGAGGTGGTGATGATTTCCACGATCTGACCCGTTTGCACCTTGGTGTCAAGCGGGACAAGGCGGTTATCAATCTTGGCGCCGACCATACGGTTGCCGACGGCCGAGTGAATGGCATAGGCAAAGTCGATGATCGTACTGCCCACGGGCAACGAAATGACATCGCCCTTGGGGGTGAAGACAAACACATCGTCTTCGGCAAGGTCGGTGCGGATGGTATGCACGATTTCCGCGCGGTCATCCACATCCTGCTGGCTTTCAATGAACTGGCGGATCCATGCCACACGATCCTCCAGCTTATCCTTTTTCTGGATGCCGAGTTTGTATTTCCAGTGCGCGGCGATGCCGTATTCGGCGGTGTAGTGCATATCCCAGGTGCGGATCTGGATTTCAAAGGGGATTTTTTCCTTGCCGAGTACCGTCGTGTGAAGCGACTGATACATATTGGATTTGGGGGTGGAAATATAATCCTTGAAGCGGTTGGGAAGCGGGCGGAACATTTCGTGCACATGTCCCAGCACATTGTAGCAGTCGTTGACCGTATCCACAATCACGCGCACCGCGTAGACATCGTAAATTTCGTCAAAGGATTTTTGCTGCATAAACATCTTGCGGTGGATACCGGGGATGCTCTTGATGCGTCCCGACAGGTAGCATTTGATGCTATGCTCGGTCAGGCGCTCGCGGATGCGTTCCTGCACATTTTCCAGCAGATCGGCGCGGGTGGCACGGCGGTTTTCCAGTGCTTCCTCGATTTCGGCATAGGCGATGGGGTCGAGGATGCGCAGACTGAGATCTTCCAGCTCCTCCTTGACACTGCGGATACCGAGACGGTGCGCGAGCGGGGCATAGATGTCCATGGTTTCTTTTGCCTTGTCGCGGCGTTTCTGCGGCGGCCAGCCGTCGCTGGTGCGCATATTATGCAGACGGTCGGCGAGCTTGATGATGATGACGCGGACATCCTTGCCCATTGCCATGAACATCTTGCGCACATTTTCCGCCTGTTGTTCTTCTTTGGAGAAAAAGTCGATCTTGGTGATCTTGGTCACACCGTCAACAAGAAGTGCCACATCCTTGCCGAACAGGCGCTCAATATCGGAAAGCTCCAGTTCGGTGTCCTCGACCACATCGTGCAGAAGACCTGCCTCAATGGTTTCGCTGTCCATACCGAGGTCGCACAGGATGATGGCGACATGGAGCGGGTGGCAGACATATTCCTCACCCGAGCGGCGACGCTGTCCGTTGTGACAGTCAACCGCCAGCTGGATCGCACGGTCGATGCCGTCGATGTCGTAGGAACGGTCGCTTTTATCCAGTTTGTCTTTTAAGATGCGGATCAGTTCAAACGCATCACAGATCATAGTATCACCTACTCAGGCAGTAAAGAGATAAGAGAAAAGATATCGCCTTGTGGGCGCAGGGGACTGGTTCGCGTTCCGTGGGAGGCAACCCCTCACCCCAACAACCGCATCATCAGCGGCGTGGCGTTGAGGTCGGTTTTGCCGCTCACCTCGGGAACGGTAACGGTCAGCAGATCACCGCCGTTTTGCACGGCGATGAGTCCTGCCTGACGAAGCACCTCCACGGTGGGGCGGAGTTTCTCGCAGGGGATGGTATCGCGGAAAATATGATACAGGCGCTCGGGAGAGCCTTCAAAGCCTCCCTCTGCCTTTAAGTAGCGGTACAGGACGGCGCTGTGTTCACGGGCAGGGGTAACCGCGGCGCGTTCGTCTTCGGTCAGTGCTTCGCCGCAGATCAGGCGGTCAAACAGCTGAGATGCGCGGATAACATCCTCCTGCACGGTATCGGCAAAACGCAGATCTTTGACGATGACCGACACCGACACCGTTCCGCGGAACTCGTTGCGGTCAAGCGACACGGCAAGATGTACCAGATCGCCTTGCCTGAGTCCGAGTACCTCGGGCGGTGTGCCGAAGCGGATGGCGTTGATGCTCACACCGTCGCGCGACAGCGTCAAACGGGTGTGCTTTGTGCCGACGAGCGAAGCGCTTTCCACCGTCATTTTAAATAAGCCGAACTGCGGCGCGGGATTGCCGGCGCCGAAGGGTTCCAGTTGTTCCATCGCGTCGAGCTTGTCAACTTTGATCTGCGACGGCATCAGGCGGAAATCCATCGAAAGTTCGGGCACGGGCATTTCGGGATAATGCTCTGCCGCATACGCATTGATGCGCTCGCGGAATTCGTCCACGCGGGACGCATCCATCCCGAGACCGGCGGCAAGCTGATGACCGCCGTAGTTGAGGAGCATATCCTCGCACGAGGCAATCGCATCGAACAGCGAGAAGCCCGCAAGGCTTCGGCCCGAGCCTTTGGCGATGCCGTCGGCAACCGACAGCAGGATGCACGGCTTGCCGTACTTGTCGAGCACGCGGGCGGCGATGATGCCCACAACGCCCGAATACCAGTCCAGTCCAGACAGCACGATGACGCGCTGCGCCATCACCTCGGGATGACTGTCGATATAGTCATAGACCTCCTTCATAATGGCGGTCTCTTTTTGCTGGCGTTCGGCGTTGTAGCCGCCGATGAGCGCGGCATATTCCGCCGCTTCTTCTTCGGTTTCACACAGCAGGAGCCGGAGTGCTGCATCGGGGTCACCCATACGGCCTGCGGCGTTGATGCGCGGCGCTAAAGTGAACACGGCGGTTCCTGCCGTCTGGCGGCGGTTATCCGCACCTGCTTCACGGGCGAGTGCGGCAATGCCGACACGGTCGCCACGGTTGATTTTGTCAAGTCCCTCGCGCACAAGGCGGCGGTTTTCGCCCTCCAGCGACATCACATCGGCAAGTGTGCCGAGTGCCACGAGATCGGCATAGCGCGACAGCGCCCAATCCTCATCGCCTTCCAGTGCACAGACCAGTTTGAAGGCGACGCCGACACCTGCGTACATTTTAAATTCACTCTCGCAATCCTCGCGGTGCGGGTCTACAACCGCGACCGCGGGAGGAAGCTCGCCTTGCGGCTGATGGTGGTCGGTGACCACGACATCCAGACCGAGGCTGTTGGCATAGGCGATTTCATCGACGGCGGAAATGCCGTTATCCACCGTGATCAGCAGGGTGGCACCGCCCGCGGCGATTTCATCGATAGTGGAGGGATGCAGTCCGTATCCCTCGTCTTCGCGGCGGGGAATGCGGCAATAGACATTGGCACCCTTTTCGCGCAGGTAAGTGACCATCAGCACGGTGGCGGTCACGCCGTCCGCGTCATAGTCACCGAAGACGGCGATCGTTTCGCCGTCGTCAATCGCGCGTTGCACGCGCTCGGCGGCAAGATCCATATCCGCAAATGCGAAGGGATCGCCAAGCTCCTCGTCGCCGCGAAGAAGCGCCTGCGCCTGCTCGGGGTCGGTGATGCCGCGCGCGGCAAGAAGCAACGCCGCAAACGAGTCGATCTCACATTCCTGCGCGAGTTCGGCGGCAATCGCTTTGTCCAGTGGCGCAAAAGTCCAGCGCCGAAAACTCATAGAGGTTCTCTCCGTTTCCATCCAAGATGCTTTTGATGATTGCATGCACTCAAAAAACACTTTTCCATAATACTTATACTATATCATCTCTTGAGCGGTTATTCAACATTTTTTTGCGAAAATGTGAAAAAACAAAAAACAAAAAGCCGCGTCAAAGAACTGTACAATCGTGATACAACTCACAGTTGTGCAGTTCTTTAACGCGACAGCGTTTTGATTTTACAGTCCGATCGTTTCAAACAAGCTTACTTCCGCTTCCAGCGCGTCGGCGTGATCTTTGGTGTATCGGAATCGGGCGGTGTGACGGCGGCGGTGTTTGGTGGCGCCGTCGAATAGACGGTGTGCATATGCCGCAGGCAGAAGCCACGGCTTTTCGGCGTAGGCGTACTGGCGGCGGATATACGACGGGGTCGGGAACAGCCAGCGGACAAGAGTTCCCGCTTTGCCGCCTTGCCGTTGCAGGCGGCGGTCTTGCCGCATCCTTGAGAGCATGCGGCGTTCATCCGTACCGAAGGTGCCGTCGGACAGCATCCGCACAAGCACCTGCTCCTCGGTGACGGGTTCAAGAGCGAGCAGGAGTGTGTCATCGACAGTAATGCCGAACCACTGCGCGCACAGCCACAGCATATGCCGTGCAAAGCGGTCAAGAGCGAGCGCTTCCAGCCGGGTCAGAACGCCATCCCATAACGCAGGGTCGGGGAAGCGTTCGTACAGCACGGCGACATCCATCAGCTGGCGGATGCCGCAACCGCCGCCGCAAAAATGCGACGCCATGTGAGCAAGGGTGTAAGCCGCTTCGGCTTCGTCACTCAGGTGATGCGTCAGTCCGTTTTTTTGCCGCGCATCCGTCCAGACCTCCGTGTACGGTTCTTTATCCTGCGTCAGGCAGTTGTAGCGGCGCAGGGTGGTGTGCAGTTCAAGCAGTGTGCCGTATTTGCGGTACACCCATACATCGGGTTGTTCTTCGGCTTTTTCAAAACCTGCGCCGAGCAGAGCGGTATCGGCGAGTTCGCGGCAGATCATCGGCACGGCGGCGTCGATATCGCCCATCGTGCGCATCTGCGGGTTGCGGTAATAGCGGCGCACAACAGCACCTTTGAACAGCAGGTGGGTCGCGCCCGCATCGCTTAAAACGGCGCACAATTCCGCAAGAAGCTGTTGCTGAGTTTCATAGCGCGACAGCGTCAGAAACGCGTCGCGGCGCAGGCGGTCACGCACAACATCGGGCATGTCGCAACCGTCGGTTGCCGCGTGAAGCGCCCCGGACAGCGACTGCCGCTTCGCAAGGGCATACAGCTTGCCCCATTCCTCGGCAGACAGCGTCGGTGCGACGGTTTCGCCGCGCAGATATGCCGCCATGCAGGTCACAAATGTGCGGTAAAGTTTCATCACATGTTCTCCTTCATAACCTCAAAGCACAGGCGCTCCAGATCGGCAAGCGTCTCAATGGAGCACGCCTGTGTGCGGAGCTTGGCCGCGCCCTGCAGACCGCGCATATACCACGCGGCGTGCTTGCGCGCCTGCAACAGCGCGATTTTTTCACCTTTGTGTTCGACCGCCATCTTCGTCTGGCGGAACAACAGCTCCAGTCGCTTGGAAACAGGCGGGTCGGGCAGATTGGCTTCGTGGGTCAGATACGCTTCAATCTGTGTGAAGATCCACGGTGCGCCCAGCGCGCCGCGACCGACCGCCACCATATCGCAATCGGTCTGTTCAAACATCGCCGCCGCCGAGCGGGCATCCACGATGTCACCGTTGCCGATGACGGGGATGGATACCGCTTTTTTGACTTCGCGGATGATGTCGAGGTCAACAGGCGGGGCATACATCTGGTCGCGGGTGCGACCGTGCACGGTCACTGCCGCCGCGCCGCCCGCTTCGACGGCGAGCGCCACTTCAACGGCGTTGACATGCTGTTTGTCATAGCCTTTGCGGATCTTGGCGGTGACGGGGACATCCACTTCTTTTGCCATCGCTTCGATGATGCGGCGGCAAAGGTCGGGGTTGCGCATCAGCGCACTGCCGCAGGAATTTCCCGCGATCTTCGGTGCGGGGCAACCCATATTGACATCGATGACATCGGGGTGAAATTCCATCACAAGGCTTGCCGCCTTTGCCATAATGTCGGGATCGTCGCCGAACAGCTGGATGGCGGCGGGATGTTCACCCTCGTCAAGCACCAGCAGTTCGCGGCTTTTGCGGTCGCCGTAGCACAGACCTTTGGCGCTGACCATCTCGGTGGTGACAAACGCCGCGCCGTGATCGGCGCACAAACGGCGAAAGGCACGGTCGCCCGCGCCTGCCATCGGCGCGAGTGCCGCGTGCCCGTGTATCTCAAGATTTCCGATTTTCATACTATAATCTCCCTTATGGCATAAATCCTGCGACAAAAACGCGGAAAAATCGAAAAATGCCGCTCAGAGAGCGGCCGTTTTTCAATCTTCCGAGATCTCGATCCCCTCGGGGTCATCGACATATTCCAAAATATCGGCAGGCTGGCATTTCAGCTCGCGGCAGATCGCATTGAGCGTGGAGAAACGCACGGCCTTGGCGCGGTTGTTTTTCAGAATCGACAGATTGGCAAGCGTGATACCGACGCGGTCGGACAACTCGGTCAGACCGATCTTACGCTTTGCCATCATCACATCCAGATTGACTATGATTGCCACGGGTTTCTCACCAACTTTCCGTTAAATTCTGTCAGATCGTCATATCGTTTTCCTGCTTGTAGGTGGTTGCCTGCTTGAACAGCTCGGAAAACACGAACACCACCAGTCCGGCAATCAGGAACACCAGTCCGAGCAGGACGATGGAGAATTTGGTCATACCGAAAAACAGCGTGGCAAAGTAAAACAGTGCCAGCACCAGAAATTCCACGCCGAGCACCTTCATCAGCCGCACGGTGTGCAGGGAGAAGATGGTGCCGATGTTAATGTTGTGCAGGATGCCGCGCGCCTGCCACAGCACCAGCAGTGCCATCACACCCGACACGCCGAGCGTCACCAGATAGCGCGGGCGCCAGAAATCGGGATTGTTGTTGAACGGCATCATAAAGTTGTCGACAAACCAGGGCAGAGTAACGAGCACGGCAACGGTCATTGCCATCAGTACCCACATGGCGATTTCCAGTGCGCCCGAGAGCCCCTTTTTTCCAACCAGTCTCATAGCAATCTCCTTTTTGTTCGGTCAGTCCATCAGAAGGTCGATCATCCCGCACAGCTTTTCACGCTTCTCGGGAGAGAGTCGACGGAAATGGTCGATCATATAGATTTCCTGGCGGGCGACTTCCGGCTCCGCCGCGTTAACAGCAGGGTCGTTGGTTCTGCCCAGAAGATAGTCCAGATTGACCTCAAAGAAATCGGCGATTTTGCACAGCGTGATCACAGTGGGGAGAGAGTTGCCCAGTTCATAGCAGGTGTAGCTGGGACGGGAAACGCCCAGTGTTTTTGCCATTTGTTCCTGCGTCAGCCCTTTTTCCTTGCGGAGCATGGACAGGCGTGTGCGGAAAACGGTTTCATCCATCGTGATCACCATTCCTTTCTGCGGTCGGATTCAACTGACTTTTTATCAGTATAACAAACATTTTTGAAAAATTCCACACTTTTTTACAAAAAATTTAAGTTGTTGTCTGCTTTAACATAATTTCCCGAGAATTCCTCTTGCCAAACGCAAAAAAATGGTGTATACTTTTATGACAGTATACACTGCGTACCTTCGGGGATGCGGGCGGGCGGGTCCTGTGCGACGGGACACCGTGAACCATGTCAGGCGGGGAACCGAGCAGCATTAAGCGGTTGCTCTCCGTGCGCCGCAGGTAACCTGTCCGTCCGTGTCCCCGAGGGTACGCAATTTTCTTTATGTTGTAAAAAGGAGTGTGCACCGTGACCTATCAGGTGTTGTATCGTAAATGGCGACCGAAGACCTTTGCCGATGTCAGCGGTCAACCGCATATTGTTGCCGCGCTTCAGAATGAGGTGCGTGAGGGCCGTCCTGCACACGCCTATCTGTTTATCGGTTCGCGCGGCACGGGTAAGACCTCCTGCGCGAAGATTCTTGCCAAGGCGGTCAACTGCCTGCACCCCAACGGCGGCGACCCCTGCAACGAATGTGAAAACTGCCGCGGCATTGACGACGGCTCGATTCTGGATGTGATGGAGATTGTCGCCGCCTCCAACAACGGCGTTGACAGCATCCGCGAGCTTCGCGAAGCGGTCAACTTCACCCCTGCCGTGGCGAAATACCGCGTGTATATCATCGACGAGGTGCATATGCTCTCCGACGGCGCGTTCAACGCCTTGCTCAAAACGCTTGAAGAGCCGCCTCCTCATGTCATTTTTATTCTGGCAACCACCGAAGCGCACAAAATGCCCGCGACGATTTTGTCGCGATGCCAGCGCTTTGATTTTGCCCGTATTGCTCCCGAGGATATCGCCGCCCGTTTGCAGACGGTGGCGAGCGGGGAAAATTTCACGCTGACCGACGAGGCGGCGATGTTGCTTGCGCGTCTTGCCGACGGTGCGATGCGCGATGCGCTGTCGCTGACCGACCAATGCCTCTCGCGCTCGCGTGAGATTGATGCCGAGGTCGTGGCGAGTGCCACGGGACTGGCAGGCCGCGAGCATTTGTATGCGCTGTCTGCCGCTGTGCGCGAGCATCGCAGCGGCGATGCGCTGGCGCTGATCGACAAGCTCTATAACGCATCGCAGGATCTGGCGCGGCTTTGCACCGAGTGGCTCGGGTTTTACCGCGAGCTGATGCTGTGCAAGAGTGTGGAACGGCCGCAGGATATCATCATTGCCACGGACGCGGAGCTTCAACGGCTCAAGGCGGAGGCGGCGCAGTATGACCTTGCCGCCGTATTATATGCGATGGATACGCTCCAGCAGGCGTGTCAGCGGTTGCAAACAGGTGCCGACCGCCGTCTGGAAACCGAAATGGCGGCGCTTCGCCTGTGTGACCCGAGTCTGGATTCTTCTTCTGCGGCGCTGATGAGCCGCATTGAAACGCTGGAAAAAGCACTCCGCAGACTGTCGGCGGGACTTCCTGCGGCGTCGGTCTCTGCGACCGCACCCGCGCCCGCACAGGAGGCGGCACCCGCACCGGCACCTGCTCCTGCGCCGACTGTGCAGGCAGAGCCGACGGTCGAGGCACCTGCGGCACCTCCCGCTCCTGCGGTGACTGAACCGCCCGCCGCGGAACCCGAGCAAAACGAGGAAGAGCGTCCGTTTGCGCAGTGGCGAGATGTGCTTGAGCAATTGCGTGAGACTTGCGCACCGCTGTTCGGTGTGCTGGAAAATACCTCGGCGGTGATCAACAGTACACATGTGATCATTTACACCGATAACCCGTTGTTCAGGGTGCTGCTTTCGGGCGGCAACAACAAAGCGTCACTGTTCGGCGCCATCGCGGAAGTGACAGGCAAACGCTATAAATTGGGTGTACGCGCCCCGCAATCTGCCCCGAGCGAGGCTGTGGCGGCGGACGATCCGCTGGAATCGTTGCTTCGCGCAGGCGAAGAAGGCGGCATACCTGTTACGCGTACAAACTGAGTAAATAAAAGGAGAGAAAGATTATGAAAGCTCGTTTACCGCAAGGCATGGGCAAAGGCCCCGGCAATATGCAGTCGATGCTCCGTCAGGCGCAGAAGATGCAGGAGGATGTGACCGCCAAGCAGGCGGAACTGGAGGAACGCGAATACACCGCAACTGCGGGCGGCGGCATGGTGACCGCCGTTGTGGACGGCAAGCATCTCATCCGCTCGCTGACCATTGATCCCGAAGCGGTCGATCCCGAGGATGTGGAGATGCTCGCCGATCTGATCACCGCCGCTGTCAATGAAGCGGTGCGCAAGGCGGCGGATACCGCTGAAGAGGAACTCGGCGCAATCACCGCGGGTATGAATATCCCCGGTATGTTTTAAAGGCAAGTAAAAGTGAAAAGGTAAGGAGAACGCTATGGCTCATCAGGTACCCGCGTTGGAAAACTTGATCGATCAGTTTGAACGCTTGCCGTCGATCGGACGAAAGTCTGCGACGCGGCTGGCGTTCCATGTGTTGCGCGCGCCTGAGGAAGAAGCGAAGGCGTTTGCAGAAGCAATCGTGCATGCCCGCGAGACAATCCACGAATGTGCGGTGTGTTGCAACCTTGCCGAAGGTGAGCAGTGTCCCATCTGCACCGATACCGAGCGTGACCGCTCGATACTGTGCGTGGTAGAAGACCCGCAGGATGTCGGTGCGTTTGAGCGCACGCGGGAATATCACGGATTGTACCATGTGCTCCACGGCACAATTTCGCCGATGGAGGGCATCGGCCCTGACAAGCTCCGCATCCGCGAGCTGCTTTACCGCGTGGCAAACGAAGATATCCGCGAGATCATCATGGCGACCAACCCGACAGTGGAAGGAGAGGCAACGGCGGCATACATTGCCAAATTGCTCAAGCCGTTCGACATTCCCGTGACGCGTCTTGCCTACGGCATTCCCGTGGGCGGCGATCTGGAATATGCCGACGAGATCACCCTGCGCCGCTCGCTGGAAAACCGAAGCAAACTGTAATTGTATGAATATTGCAGGGCGGGCATACTCTGCACACCCTGCTATTTACCGAACGAAAGAAGGTGCTGTTCTTGAAGCCGACGGAATCGCGCACGATTGCGCAGAATAAAAAAGCTTTCCATGAGTACTTTGTGGAAGAATCGCTGGAGGCGGGCATTGAGCTGTGCGGCACCGAGGTCAAATCCCTGCGCCGTGGCACGGTCAATCTGAAGGATTCGTGGTGCGCCATCGTGGACGGCGAGATGTTTGTCAACGGCATGCACATCAGCCCGTATGAGCAGGGCAACATCTTCAACCGCGACCCGATGCGGGTGCGCAAGCTCCTTCTGCACAAGCGGGAGATTGACCGCCTGCTCGGCGTGGTGAAACAGCAGGGGTATTCCCTGATCCCGCTCTCGCTGTATTTCAAAGGCTCGCGCGTCAAGCTCCAACTCGGCGTCTGCCGCGGTAAGAAGCTGTACGATAAGCGCGAGGACGCCGCGCGCCGCGATATGAAACGCGATGCCGAGCGCGCTATCAAAGAACACAACGCATAAAAACGCATCAAAAAGCCGCCTTCGGGCGGCTTTTTTGGACTTTGTGAAAAAATTAGCAAAATATTCACACAGACCTCTTGCTATTTTTACGGAAATACTGTATACTAAAGACAACCATGAAAATGGGATAACAAGGATTTAATTTTGAAAGGAGATAGAACCCCATGGCTCTGACTACCAATAAGTCCGTGCTGTCCTGGATCGACGAGAAAGTCGCGCTTCTGAAGCCTGACCAGATCGTGTGGATCGACGGCAGCGAGGAGCAGCTCGAAGCACTGCGCGCTGAGGCTTGCTCCACCGGCGAAATCATCAAACTGAACCAAGAAAAACTCCCCGGCTGCTACTATCACCGCACCGCTGTCAACGATGTGGCGCGCGTGGAAGGCCGCACCTTCATCTGCGCTCCCACTGCGGAGGAAGCAGGACCCACCAACAACTGGATGGATCCCGCTGAAGCGTACAAAATGCTTGACGATATCGCTCGCGGCAGCTATCAAGGCCGCACGATGTATGTCATCCCCTACTCGATGGGCCCTGTCGGCTCACCGTTTGCCAAGTACGGCATCGAGCTGACCGACTCCATCTATGTTGTGCTCAACATGGCAATCATGACCCGCGTGGGCGCGAATGTCCTTGAGGCTCTGGGCGACAACGAGGATTGGATCCGCGGCATTCACTGCAAGTGCGACATCGACGAGGAGAAGCGTTATATCTGCCACTTCCCGCAGGACAACACCATCTACTCGGTCAACTCCGGTTACGGCGGCAATGTGCTGCTCGGCAAGAAGTGTTTTGCGCTTCGCATTGCTTCCTACCTCGGCCGTAACGAGGGCTGGATGGCTGAGCACATGCTCATCCTCGGTGTCGAGTCTCCCGACGGCGACATCAAGTATATCGCGGCGGCGTTCCCGTCTGCTTGCGGTAAGACCAACCTCGCTATGCTCATTCCGCCCGAGTACTACAAAGGCAAGGGCTACAAAGTCTGGTGCGTCGGCGACGACATCGCTTGGATGCGCGTCGGCGAAGACGGCCGTCTGTGGGCGTGCAACCCCGAGAACGGTTTCTTCGGCGTGGCTCCCGGCACCAATATGAAGTCCAACCCCAACGCTCTCATCTCCACCCAGCAGGGCACCATCTTCACGAACGTTGCTCGTAACCTCGACGACAACACCGTGTGGTGGGAAGGTCTCGACAAGAACCCGCCCAAGAACGCTGAAGAGTGGAAGGGCAGCAAGTGGGATTGCACCGATGGCACCAAGGGTGCTCATC
>JAZRTC010000112.1:0-4288 GCA_045651865.1 Acutalibacteraceae bacterium | reverse complement strand
TTGCACAGTTCGGCAGTGACCTTGACGCAGACACCAAGGCGCGTCTCGCCCTCGGTGAGCGCATCGTGGCAGTGCTCAAGCAAAACCGCAACTCGCCTGTGCGCGTGGGTTGTCAGGTTGCCATTGTGTACGCAGTCACCCACGGCTTCCTGAACGATGTCCCCGTTGCAGAAGTGCCCGCTTATGAGCAAGCACTGTATGAAAAGCTGGAAAATGCCTATGCCGCACTCCTCGAGCGCTTTGAAAGCAACTATTTTGAGCCCGAGGATATCGAAACGCTTGAAGCGGCGTTGAATTCGATGCAGAGGTGGTAACAGATGGGTGCGAATACAAAGCTACTGCGCAGTCGCATCAAAAGTGTCGATTCCACCTTGCATCTGACAAAGGCGATGGGACTGGTCGCATCCTCCAAGATCCGCCGCGCGAATGAGGCGATGCTCAAAAGCCGCCAATACGCCGACGCGGTGACGGGTGCTGTATCGATGCTGACCGCATCCCCCGAAACCGCCAAAAGTCCCTATCTCGCCGTGCGCGAGGAAGGTCGCACGCGCCTGATCGTCATTGCCGGCGACCGCGGTCTTGCGGGCGGCTACAACGCGAATATCTTTCGCCTTGTAGCAAGTCTGCCAAAAGCGGACTATATAGCCATCGGCAAGCGTGCTTGCGATCGCTTTGGCTGTGAGGTCAATTCCTCGGAGGATTTCACCTCTGCTCAGGCACGCGCTCTCGCCAAAACGCTGTGCGAGGATTTTGCAAACGGCAAGTTTGATAAACTGGGCATCGTTTGCACGGAATACCAGTCGATGATGACGCAGACAGCCGTCGTACGCTGGGTGTTGCCGCTTGAGCGCGGCGAGCAAACAAACGGCGCAGGCATCGTGTTTGAGCCTGATGAGCAGACCATTCTGCCCGTGGCGGTGCTGGAATATGTATCGGGCGTGTTGATGGCGGCGGTACGCGAAAGCTTCGCTTCGGAAGTTGCCGCCCGCCGTATGGCGATGGATTCTGCGGGCAAGAACGCACAGGAAATGATTGCCGATCTGCAGCTGCAATACAACCGCGCCCGTCAAGGTGCGATCACGCAGGAAATCACCGAAATCGTCGCAGGCAGCGGCGAGCAATAAGTAACTTTCAAAGGAGTGACTCCTATGAATACACCACATATCGGTACGGTCTCGCAGGTTATGGGCCCGGTCGTGGATGTCCGCTTCAACGAGGGCGAGCTTCCCGCGATCCTCAACGCCCTGACCATGCCGATCGACGACCGCACTCTCACCGTTGAGGTCGCTCAGCACATCGGCGGCAATGTCGCCCGTTGTATCGCGATGGCGTCCACCGACGGTCTCAAGCGCGGCACTACCGTCACCGACACGGGCAAAGCCATCAGCGTACCCGTCGGTCGTGAGACGCTCGGCCGTATCTTCAATGTCCTGGGCGAGCCTATGGACAACAAACCCGCTCCCGAGGCGGCAGAGCGCTGGGATATTCACCGCCCTGCTCCCGCGTACGATGAGCTGTCCACCTCCCGTGAGATTCTCGAAACCGGCATCAAGGTCGTCGATCTCATCTGCCCCTATTCCAAAGGCGGTAAGATCGGTCTGTTCGGCGGTGCCGGTGTCGGCAAGACGGTTCTCATCATGGAGCTGATCAACAACATCGCCAAACAGCACGGCGGTCTGTCGGTCTTTACGGGCGTCGGTGAACGCACCCGTGAGGGCAACGACCTCTATTGCGAAATGACCGAGTCGGGCGTTCTCAGCAACACCTGTCTCGTCTACGGTCAGATGAATGAGCCGCCCGGAGCGCGTATGCGCGTGGCGCTCTCCGGTCTAACGATGGCGGAATATTTCCGCGACACCGAAGGTCAGGATGTGCTGTTGTTCATTGACAACATCTTCCGTTTCACGCAGGCAGGCTCGGAGGTGTCGGCACTTCTCGGCCGTATGCCTTCTGCCGTTGGCTATCAGCCGACGCTGGCAACCGAAATGGGTGCCTTGCAGGAACGCATCACCTCGACGAAGAAGGGCTCCATCACCTCAATTCAGGCGGTCTATGTCCCTGCGGACGACCTGACCGACCCTGCACCTGCGACCACCTTCGCGCACTTGGATGCCACGACGGTTCTTTCCAGAAGCATTGCCTCGCAGGGTATTTATCCCGCGGTCGACCCGCTCGAATCCACCAGCCGTATTCTCTCGCCCGATGTACTCGGCGAGGAGCATTACAATGTCGCGCGTGAGGTTCAGCGTATTCTGCAACGCTATCAGGAGCTGATGGACATTATCGCCATTATGGGTATGGATGAACTGTCCGACACCGACAAGATGCTCGTGCAACGCGCCAGAAAGATCCAGCGCTTCCTCTCCCAGCCGTTCTTTGTGTCCGAGAAGTTCACCGGCATTGAAGGCACCTATGTGCCGCTGTCGGAGACCATCCGCGGCTTTAAGGAGATCATTGAGGGCAAGCACGACAACCTGCCCGAATCCGCGTTCCTCTTTGTCGGCACGATCGACGAGGCGGTTGAAAAGGCGGCGAAGATGGCACAATGAAAACCTTTGAATTGATCGTTTCTTCCCCCGACGGCGACCTGTTCCGCGGTCAGGCACAAGCGCTGATCGTGCGCGGCACCGAAGGCGAGCTGGCAGTTTTAGCCGACCACATCCCGTTTATCACGGCGGTGGTTCCGTGCGACGCGAAGATCGTCCTCCCCGATGACGGCGAAAAACTCGCCGCACTTGACGGCGGACTGCTCACCGTGTCGCAAAACAGCGTCACGCTCCTCTCTTCGGGCGTTTCGTGGAAAGACTGATAAAACGATAAAAAAGCTCCTGCTCGTTTGCAAACGAGCGGGAGCTTTTTTATCGTCTGAAATCTGCGTAATTGGGGTGTGGGCGTAGGGCGGTGCCGTGGTACCGCCGCGTTGCCTCAAAGACGGTGGATGTTTTAAAATCCCCTCAGTCTCGCTTCGCTCGACAGCTCCCCTTGCTTCAAGGGGAGCCAAATGGGGCGGCGATTTCGGGTGCTATCAATACCGTTGGCGCGGCTTTGTGTGTGTTTACGGGACAGGTCGAACGCTATTTTCACTTCCATTTGAACGATTTTACGGTTGTTTTGCTTAACAGCAATTCCTTTAATTCGGTCTGTTCCTCTTCGCTCAGCGTCGACAAATCCACAATATACGCTTGTCGGTGAGAGATGAACAAATACAGCTCCGTGTCTTTTTTCAGAACTTTCATCAGAAGCGGATACTTTATCGTCGTGGATGAATCGATGAATTCATTTTTACCTTCCAAACGAATCTCATCCTGCGAAAAAACAGATGTAACCGCCAGGTTCAGGTTTTTCGACTTGGGCACTGTAAACTTCGGCAACCCAAACGCCATGAACAGCACGGTGACATCCATTACCGAAATCAACTTCACTCCGAATTTGGTGATGTCGGAAACATCGCCCATTGCCGCAAGCCACCCAAAGCAAGAAAACACTAATATATTGCAGATCGCTAATGTGACCCAAAGCAATGTTCTGGACAGCATAACCGCCGTTGTGAACTTCATCAATCGTTCTTTGGTATAAACGGTTCTGATCTCCATAACAAAGTCTCCTTTAATAATCGTCGTTATCGACGAAGATTGCACATTCATACGGCGGGAGCGTCAGGATACCGTTAACATCGGGAATACCACCGCCGAGGTTGACCGTAAAGCCGTGCCAGCGGAACGGAAGCGACAGGCAGGTCGTTTTATCACTGCGGTTCACAGCGCACAGCAGGCGCTTGTTGCCATCCACGCGTTCAAAGCACACGACCTCATCCATTCCCGTCGGGAACGGACGGAAATCGCCCTCTTTGAGTGCGCCCGCCACCTTGCGGAGCTTGCCAAGTTGGCGATACCAGGTGAGAAGCTCGGTATCCTCGCGTCCCCACGGATAGGTGCCGCGGTTGAACGGATCACGGTAGCCCTCCATACCCGCTTCGTCGCCGTAATAAATGCACGGCACACCGGGCAGACAGAACTGCAACGCCGATGCCAGCCGCATCAGACGCAGACCTCTTTGACGCTGGGCATCGCTCAGACGCTGGTGCGCCTGCCACGAGCGGCCGCGTCCATGACTGGGCTCGCCCGCCAGCACCGTCAGTGCGCGTTCGGTATCGTGCGTGCCGATATGATTCATCAACAGTCGCGTGACCTGCGGCGGATAATGCTCCACGATGGTCGCCACCGAGGAATTGAACCACTTTGCCGTGCCGCCGCACAAAAAGCCGAGCACCGCATCCGCAAAGGGATAA
>JAZRTC010000111.1:0-7354 GCA_045651865.1 Acutalibacteraceae bacterium | reverse complement strand
GCAGGATATGTGTAGATCGCATTCGAGGCGTAATAGATATCCGTCAGATTCGGACATTCTGAAAAGGCGTATTCGTTGACCGTCGCCATATTGGCAGGAAGCACCACGACGCGCACATCCTCTCCCGCGAACGCTCCCGCCGCGATCGCCACCACGCGCTTGCCGTCAATCACATTGGGGACACGGTAGATCCCGTCTGCAGACGGTGTACGGACACCTGTAATCACCACCGTGTCGGGGGGAACCGCAATGGTCATATCCAAATACAGATCGTCGTGCACCGCCTCGCGATAGGTATACATATCCGTCTGTACCGCCGTCGTCGCGGTCGTCCTGACAGCGGATGTCGTGCTTACAGTAGTTGCTGTGGATTTTTTGCTCGTTTTTGCGGTCGTTACCGCCGTCTTGGTCGTGGTTGGTTTTATTGTGTGTGTAGTCGAAGTTGCTCCTCCTCCGGTGATTGAAGAAGTCTCCTTTTGCGTTGAAGAAGGCTGTTCCTGCAACGCACCTGTGGTCGTGACAACATCTGCCAATGCTTCGGTCGTTGGCGTTGTCCCGATAGCGGTCGCGGATACTGCTGTTTTGGTTGGCGACGAGGGTATCGCAGTTGTGGTTGTCGTTTTCGCCCCCTGTGCATCCGACGGATCGGCGGAGGTTTTTGGCCAAAAGGCAACCGCTGCTATCAGCAATATCGCCGCGATCACCGCCGCGATAATCCACGGTATCGTCTTGTTCCTTATCGGTTGCACAACCGCTGTCTTCTCTTCCAGAGAGGACATACAGTATAAACAAAAACGCGACGATTCCTCAATCGCCGCCTTGCAATGCGGACAATTTTTCATAACGGTTACCCCAATGTCTCCAGATCATATTCATACAACAGCTCGTTGATCTGTACAACCGATAATCCCTTGCAAAGGCCGTACAGAAGTATGCTGTCAAAAGATAGTTTAACATACAACGGCGCATACCCTGCCGTTTTGAGCAATGTCTGCGTTTCCTCAATGGACAGTTTCATCGCCACTGCCAAACATAACAGCTTTTTGCGCTCGGGTACGCGCACGCCCGAAAAAATCTGATAGGCATACACCTCAGACAATTCCGACGCCTTGATGACCTGCGATTTTTTCAGACTCTTCTCTTTCATCAGACGGTCAAGAAGTGCGCTGAGACTGTCCTCAATCATGTAGTCCTTATGCTCATCGTAAAATGTGCGAAAATCGTCACACAGTCCCAATTCTTCTACGATCTTTGCCGTGTCCTTTGCCATTTGCGTTCACTCCTTTTTGGGAAGTGTACCACATTCGACAAATTTTTTCAACTATGCTGTCAGCATAGGACTTTTGAAAGCAGGTGCTCTATAATAAAAACACCTTCCTCCGAAGAGGAAGGCAAAGTAAGCTGTATTTACACATTCCCCTCACACTCGCCGAGGATCTCTGCCGTCGGCACTTCCAGCGCACGGGAAAAAATCACCAGATCAATATCGGTAACAAAGCGCTCGCCGTTCTCCACACGGCGAATAAAATAATGATCCACATCATATCCGAGAAGCTGCATTTTGGAGGCAAGCCGCCTTTGCGACAGCTTTTTCGCCTTGCGGAGCGATGCCAGTCGCTGTCCTGTGATGTTGTTCGTTCCGTCTGCCGCTTTAATCTTAAACATAAAAATCCCTCATTTTTTGTTGAACACTATTTACATTTCATTTATTGTATGCTAAAATGCGTATATATTTGGTGAATAGTGTTCACCATTGGTGAGGGGTTTACACTTTTCACAATCTTATTTTCACACGAAAGGATGACCGTTTATGGATGTAATTGAACGAAATGCCGACTGGTTTGCATCAGAGGAAGGTATCGGCGCTTTTCAGACGCTTACCACCAAAGGCGACCGCACAATTTTCTTATACTCCTACTTAAAGGCCGCATGCACCTCTTCTGTAAAAAGCAGCAAACATCTGATCAAGGTTGCTTTCTTTTTGGAAGATGCCGTTGCAGGCTCCGCTTTTCCCTACGCCGCCTATCCTGCGGTCATCGACCGCAAGCAAAATCCCTTCGTGGCATATATTACCCAGATCACAACTGCACCTTCTGCGAAAGATCTGCTGTGCGTCTTCCTCTCCATCCTCCACGGCATCTGTGATCCGCTGACGCACACGGGCGATATGGATGCATTGGCGTATTCTGACAAATTCTACGCCGACAACGATCTGCCTATCCTCCGTCTTGACCCCGATCTTTTTGAAATCCAAGACGATCTTCGGATGATCCAACTTGAAATTCTGTGGCTTTTCGAAAGGGAGGATTCCTGATGAATTCGTTTAACGCACAATTTTTTGATGAAAACGGCTCGCAAAAGATCACACTCGAGGATGTGCAAGCACTCAACGAGTTGCTTCAAAAGCGGAATTCCTTGCGCTATTTTATCGGGCGAGGTTGTGATGAAGAAACCACCGATCAACTGGAATCGATTTATTATAATTTGGGCAAACTCCCCGATGTGCCGTCGGTATTTGACAACCTTCCTGTTTTTCCGCTGAGCGAAGACTATCACAAGGACGAGGAGCTCAAAAAAGACTCCGTTAAAAAACTGCTTCTCCCCATCGGTGCTGCGACTGCCGTATGCACCCTTTGCTACCTGCTGTTCCATTGGGACTTTTTGCTGATCCCCTGTGTCGTCGGTGTATTGACAACCTTCTTCCTCGGCAACAAATACTCCGTTGCAAACAAGTTCTTCGTGCAGAAAAAGGAAATTTACGACCGCACTGTGGAAACTTATCACACCTCTATGCAAGCCTTTGAGACCGCACTGGCATGCTACGAAGACGAAAAAGCACGCGGTCTGGCATCTGCCAAGGAATACGGCGTTGATTATCGTAAAGCTTTTAACGAATCTGTTGTTTGCGTGATGAATGCTAACAAGAAAAAAGACCGTGCGATTGAAGAACTCGATGCGGTTGAGCAAGCGATCAACGGGTACGATTTTGCACCCGAAAGCTATCACGAATACATCCCGACGGTTTATGATCTGATGAGATCCGGACGCGCCGACAGCTATAAAGAAGCACTGAATATGGCGATTGAAGAAGAGGAGCGCCGTCTTGAAGCCGCTCGGATTGAAGAAGAGGAAAGACGCCGCACCGCCATACTCGAACGCCAGCTGGCAGAAGAACGCCGTCACAACGAGCAAATGGAGCGCGAGGCGGAAATGGCTCGCAAACAAGCGCAGGATATGGAATACCAGCGTGTGCGCGCCGAGAAAAAAGCCGCTGACAAGCAACAATCCGAACAGATGCACGCAGATGCGCAAGCCCGCAAAAAGGCGATGAACCGCTGTGCCAAATGTGCCAACCGTATTGCGTGCGGAACCAATAGAGGCATTCCTAATTGCGGTGCATTTGTCGCGGAAAGGCGATAATCCAAACGACATTATGTGCATTGCCACATAACAATATTCATTTACATTCAGGAGGAATATAAAAATGGGATTTATGGACAAACTCAAAGACATCGGCAAGAAAGCTCTGGGCAGTGCTGCGTTGGCGGCGGCTCATTCCTACGGTACTGTTACGGCAGGCGAGCATAACAACTGCAAGGTGTCGATGGACAACCCGATGCAAAAACTGGTGTTTATCAAACTCACCGAGCTGGAAGCACAAGTGGTGATCAAGGATGAAATCAAAACCTTCAGCTTCACCGCTTCTTCCGATGCAAGCGAATCGTACACGATTCTGCTCGAATACAACGACGGCAAGACCTCGAAGATCCATATGTCGACCGATAAAAATGTCGGCAGCAACCTGCCCACCCCCGAACAACGCATTGCCGCGCGCTATGCCGATATCGGTAAATTGCTGAAAGCTCTTGCTACCCAAGTCGCCATTTCGGACAATACCAAGAGTGAAGTCAACAAGCTCCTGCGCTTTGCAGGAATTCAGGAAATCTGATTTGTGCACAAAAAAGACTGCTCGTGAGGCTCCTTCTTTACGGAGAATGCTTCATGAGCAGTCCTTTTTTATTTATTGTGTGGTATTTGATTTTGGATTCTACTTGATTTTTCTAGATTTATAGTGTACAATAATTTTAGAATAATATATATTAGGAACGAGTGTTATATGGAACGATCGCTATATATCAAAATCGCGGCGATGCTCGCGGTGATTGCGCTTCTCGGTGCCGGTATCACGGTGCTGACGGCGCCGCGTACGGATAAAACCGACGCGGTGCGCATCGTCACGAGCTTCTACCCCGTATACATTGCCGTGCAAAATATCGCCGGAGATGTGGACGGCGTGGAGGTCGTCAATATGGTGGACGGGCAGTTCGGTTGCCTGCACGATTACCAGATGTCCCCTGCCGACCGCGTGACACTGCAAAGCGCGGATATCTTTGTGATGAACGGCGCAGGAGCTGAGCCGTTTCTCGACACGGTGCTCAGCCACCATGCGCCGCCGACGGTCATTGATCTGTCGGACGGGATCCCGCTTCTTGAAAGCGGTCATGTCCACGAACACGACGGACACGACCACGGTCACGAAGCGACAGACGATTTAGTCACGGTCAACGATCATCTGTGGGTGTCGCCGCTTCGCTACCGTCAGCAGATTGAAACGCTCCGCGACGGGCTTTGCGCGGCAGACCCCGCTCATGCGGCGATATATCGCGACAATGCCGCACAGTATCTGTCGCAGATCGACGCGATCTTTGCCCGCCTGCAGGAGGCGGTGAAACCCTTTGCCGCGGCAAAGACGGTGCTGCTTCACGACTCGCTGGCGTATCTTGCCGAGGATCTCTCGCTGCCCGTGGCGGCGGCGCTGAATGTCGGCGAGGACAGCGGTGTATCGGCGGCGACTTTATCGGCGGCAGAGGATGCCCTCAAGGACGCCTCGTTTGCCCTGTTTTTATGTGACTCGCAGTATACTGCGGTCAATTATGCTTACTTGCAAACGCTTTGTGATCGCACCGTTGTCGTGGAAGTCGATACCTGCGTAACGGGAGACGGCGCGAAATCGCATTGGCTTGATGCGATGACGGCGCTGTGCGAAGCATGGGAGGATGCACGATGAGTCATAAACATACCTGCGGCCTGCACTGCCTGCAGATCAAGGATCTGTCGGTGGTCATTGACGGTCGCACCATTCTGAACAATATCGCGCTTCACGCGCACTGCGGCGAGCTGACCGTCATCATCGGTCGCAACGGCGCAGGTAAATCCACCCTGATGAAAGCGCTGGTCGGCGAGCTGTCGTACAGCGGCAGTATCACCTTCAGCGGCCACGGTGGTGAACCGACCCCGCACAAGCCACGATGCGGCTATGTCCCGCAATCGCTGAGCATCGATCGCAGTTCTCCCACCTCGGTGCGGGATATGCTGCTGTGCTACACATCGCGGCTGCCTGTGTTCTTCCCGCGCCGTGCCGGAACGATCGAAGCGCTGAAATCCCATCTGGCGACTTTTGGCGCAGACAGCCTGCTGAACAAACGCGTCGGTGAGCTGTCGGGCGGCGAACTGCAACGCGTGCTGTTGGCGCTTGCCACCTGGAACAAACCCGATCTGGTGCTTCTGGATGAACCCGTGTCGGGTGTGGATAACGAGGGCTTGCTTTCGTTTTACCAGCTGATCGACTCCCTGCGCAAGCAGGATATGCTCACGGTGCTGATCTCGCACGACCTGAGCTTTGTGAAAGAACACGCAGACCGTGTGGTGCTTCTTGAAAACGGCACAGTCGCCGCGGCGGGAACACCCAACAATGTATTCAGAACCGATGCCTTCGCACGAGCCTTCCCCGTGGAAGCACGAAAGGAGGCGCAGGCGTAATGGAACTGCTGTTGTCTTTCTGGGACTATGCGTTTATGCGGCAGGCGCTTCTGGCTGTGTTGCTGATTATGCCGCTGTTTTCGATTTTAGGCACAATGGTCGTCAACAACTCCATGTCCTTTTTCTCGGACGCGCTGGGACACTCGGCGCTGACAGGTGTGGGACTTGGTGTCATCCTTGGCATGAGTGACTACCAACTGCCGATGATCGTCTTTGCGGTGATTTTCGCGCTGTGTATGAACCGTGTGCGCCATTCCCGCGCGGCGGGAACGGACACGGTGATCGGCGTGTTTTCCGCATGCGGTGTGGCACTCGGTCTGGTGCTGTTGTCACACGGCGGCAGTTTCCAGAATTATCAGAGTCTGCTCATCGGCGACATTCTCAACATCACCGCCAATCAGCTGTGGGTGCTGGTAGCGGCGCTTTCGGCAACGGTGCTGTTGTGGATCGTGTGCTTCAACCGTTTTCTGGCGGTAAACATCAGCCCGACACTGGCAAAGACGCACGGCATCGCCGTGAAGCTGTATGACAACCTGTTCGTTGTCATCGTCGCTGTTGTCGTGATGATCACGATCCGACTTGTCGGTCTGCTCATCATCAACGCGATGCTGGTGCTTCCTGCTGCGGCGGCACGCAATGTGGCGCGGTCGATGCGAAGCTATCACGCGCTGGCACTGCTGTTCGGCGTGTTTGCGGGTGTTCTGGGACTTCTTTTGTCGTTTTACAACGCAGTCGCGACAGGCCCGATGATCGTGCTTTGTGCGGCGGCGGTGTTTTTCGGAACCTTGATTCTATCAAAGAAAACATAAACAAGAGGTGGATTGTATGAAACGGATGGTAAGCGGTCTTGCCGTACTGATGGCACTGGTACTGATGCTTCTTTGTGTGCCGATGGCGGCAATGGCGGAGGAAGAACTGACAACCTATCCCCTTAGCGAGTATGCCGACTGCGTCAAACTGGTCGGTCGTACCGAAGTGAGCGACACGGGCATCGTGCCGCACACGACGGCTTCGGGTATCGCGTTTTACAGCGATTGTGCGGGCAACATTGACCTGACAATCAAGGGATCTAAAAATCTGTTCGATGCCCAGTATTTCATCGTGTATGTCGACGGCGAGATGCACAAGCGTGTGGAACTCTTCCACCGCATCAAAAACCGTTCCGTGATCGAAACGCTCACAGTGGCGGAAGGTCTGGAACCCGGTCTGCACCGCATTGAGATCCTGCGCGAGACCGAAGAAGTCAACGCGTATGCCGAATTTATAAGCATCGCGCTTAACGGCACGATGACCCCTGTTGTCGATGCACCGATGCTGATTGAATTTGTCGGCGACTCCATCACAACGGGCTACGGCGCATATCCGTTCTCGTATGCCGATGACGGCGACCCCGTTGACCACCCTGTGCGTCAGGCAGGCACCAAAAGTTATGCCTACCTGACCGCCAAAGCGCTGGGCATGGACATTCAGGTGTGCTGCACCAGCGGCTACGGCGCCGAGGTTGGCTGGAACGCCGACGGCGTGAATATGCAGG
>JAZRTC010000110.1:0-10354 GCA_045651865.1 Acutalibacteraceae bacterium | reverse complement strand
ATAACAACGCGGTGAGGATCAGCCGATCCCTGAGAGATATTGCCTACCACGCAATGCAGGCGAAGGAACAGCTTCAGAAAGAACTCGACCGCGATCCGACCATTGAAGAAATTGCCAAAGCGGTGGAGCTTTCAAGAGAAGAGGTTGTCACCGCACTCGAAGCCGTCACCGCCCCGATATCCCTGTACGAACCTGTATATGCCGACGGCAGCGGTGATGCGATTTATGTGATGGATCAGCTGTCCGACAATCGGAGTGATCACGACTGGCTGGAAGAATTGGCGCTCAAAGATGCCATCAAATCTCTGCCCGAACGCGAGAAAACCATTCTGCGTCTGCGGTTTTTCTGCGGCCTGACGCAAACGGAGGTGTCAAAGCATATCGGCATTTCGCAGGCACAGGTCAGCCGCCTTGAAAAAGGCGCACTCACACGCATCAAAAGTCAACTGTAATCTTGTCAGGCAGAAAATAATCCGCTATAATGAACAAAGGATGTGAAAGAGGGTGCAAAGAATGAAAAAAATGCTGGCAGTTCTGCTGACGATTTTATGTGTATTGATGTTGTTTCCGTCATGTGGGGATGCCGCCCCGAAGCCTCCCGAAGAGCTGAAAATCCTGTTTATCGGCAACAGCTTTTCGGCGGATACATCGCTCCATCTCGCCGATATCGCGCAGTCGCTCGGTGTACAATCCGTGACGGTCGGCAACCTGTATATCGGTGGCTGTTCCATCAACAAACACTATTATAACGCCGTCAACGATTATAAGGTGTATGAATATCATCTCAATAAAGGTAACGGTTTTACCAAAGCGCTCCACCACTGTATCAGCGACACGATCAAAAGCGAAGAATGGGACTGGATTGCGGTTCAGCACGGTACGCTCGACGGCAGTCGATATGCCGAGGAAGAGTCCTACAAAAAGCTCCCTGCACTGATTGCCTATATCCGCGGCATTGCAAGCGAAAAGACGAAGATCACATTCAATATGACCTGGGTCGGCGAGAAAAATTCCCACGAGGAAATGATCGCGTTTAAAAACAATCAATTGAACTATTATCAGGCGATCGCTTCGTTGACCGAGCAACTCATCGTACCGATGGAGGGTCTTTCCGCAGTCAGCCCGACGGGTACGGCAATCCAGAATGCACGCGCGGCAGGTGCAGGTGTTCTGACGCGGGATAAATATCATCTGACAGAAGATTTCGGCTGTTATATTGCGGGACTGACCTTCTTTAAAACCGTGACAGGTCTGGATATTTCGACGATCTCGTGGAAACCCGACAATGTGACCGAAGAACAACAACTGCTCGCCATCGACGCTGCAAACAATGCTGTTACCACACCGTTTGCGGTTACACAGAAATAAAGAGCACCCCCATGGAAAGCCAATTTTCCACGGGGGTGTTCTTTTAATCAAAATAATATAACACGGTTTGCAACGCGAGTGCCAGACCGTTCGGAATACTGTTCAGCTCCACATATTCCTCGCGGGTGTGCATGCCTTCACCGAGGACACAACCGAAACAAACCGCAGGGATGCCCATTGACAACGGCACATTGCAATCGGTCGAACCGGCTTTCAACACAGGATCAGAACCGAAGTGCGTGCGGATATCCCCCGCCGCTCTTTCTGCAAGAGCCTGCTGTGCAACTTTATCCACACCGCAAGAGCAAGGGCGCTCGCCGACGATTTCCGCGGACACTCCGTTGTAGCGCGACAGGATGACATCAAACTGCGCCTGTAACTGTTCAAGATGTGCAAAATGATCCGAGCGAAGTTCAAACAACATCTCCGCGTGCTGGGCAACGGTGTTGACCGATGTACCGCCCGTGACCGTGCCGACATTGAAAGTCGTACCGCACGGCACCTCCATCCGATACAGCTCGGTGATCAGTGACGACAATACCGCAATGGCGTTCTCATTACCGAAATTGAAATAGGAATGTCCGCCGACGGTATCGGCACAAATACGAAAGCGGCGAGAACCCACAGCATCCGTGATGATCTCACGCGCCGAGCAATCAAACGATAAAAACTCGTTCACGCGCGAGCCGTAAACAGACATCAAGTGCTTGGTGCCTTTCAGATTACCCAGACCTTCCTCGCAGGAATTGATGACAAACAGCAATCCGCACCGCGGTGTTTTGGCGGATTCCAGACAGTATTTCACCGCCATCAGCAAAGCAACGACATTCGCTGTATCGTCCCCTATTCCGGGACAATAGAGCCGTCCGTCCCGCTCGCAAAGCGGCAAAGCGTCGGTGTCGGGAAACACAACATCGCTGTGGGCGCAGACCACGACGAGCGGGTTATCCTGCGTGACACCGATCGGGCAGATTACATTGTGCACCTCGTCGATAAAGGTGTCCGTCGCGCCTTGCGAACGGAGCCAGTCGCGGCAGAACACCGCCCGTGCCTGCTCCTGCCCCGAGGGTGCGGGGATCTGGGCGAGCGTTTTTAACAGCGTGACCGCTTCGTCGGTATGCGATTTCACATAGTGCAATATATCCGTCATACCGAAACCTCCACCGTATATTTCGCCAACAGATCGATCGGGTGATACGCCAGCTTTGACTTGCGCATTCCCTCGTCGCCGCAATCTTCTTCGCGGTTGATATAGCGGACGGTATCGTCTACATACTGCTGAGCAAATGCTTGCACAAGCATCTGATACACCCCGTCAAACGCGGTGTCAGCTTTTTCAAAATTCACAAACAGCATATCGCCGACGCGACTTCCTGCGGACACGCCGACGAGCAGATCCCCGACATACAGCACCACACCGAATAAATACAGCTCGTCCATCAGGCGAAGCGCCTCGTTCGTGCGTTCTACTTCTTCGAGTACATCGTCGTCGGTTTTGCCGCGTTGCACGGGAAACCGCTCAAGCAGTGCCTCCACTTCGGGCAGATGATGCTTTTGAAGAATCTCCACACGGTGCTCGGGATGATGTTTGCAAAAGCGACGGACATGGTTGCGCTGTTTGGCATACGCCGAGCCTTCATACGCCGCCATTTTGTGTGCGTCATAAATATAATCCCGCCAGTTTTCACTGGTGCGCGGCTCGGAAATCTCGCCAAACACCTCACGAAGAAGCGGCAGGTCGTCTGCCGATACCAGTGAAAATATCAACGGCTGACCGCATGTCTGAGTTTCCTCTTGCAAGCGGAGCAATGCACGGCGGGTATCCCCCGCTCCCATCGGCACGGTATACGCGATACGGCCACGCCAGGTTTTGAGACGGAACACGACCGTGTCCTCAAAAACGGCATAGGCATCAAACATCAACCCCGACCAGATGTAGAGATTGACGGGTGAAAAATCACAAAAATGCGCGCCGTTCCCCGAGAGGTACGGCACGATTTTCGGTAAATCTTCAGTTGTGATCGGACGGAAATCGAGCATAGATCAATGCTTCCTTTTCTTTAAGTTACGAATAGGTTTTGCTTTACCGCGGGGTGCGGCCGCAGGTTTCTTAGGCTGCGGGCGGTCGTCCTTGACAAGGCAGTTCGGACCGCTGCCGATCAGGTCGTGGCGACCGGCGGCGCGGAGCGCTTTTAAGACGATCTCGCGGTTTTCGGGCTTGAAATATTGTAACAGTGCGCGCTGTTGTGCCTTTTCCTGCGGCGTGCGCGGCACATAGATCGGTTTCATCGTATAAGGGTCGAGACCCGTGTAGAACATACAGGTGGAGATGGTACCCGGTGTGGGGTAAAAATCCTGCACCTGCTCGGGGTGGATGCCCTCTTTTTTGAGGAACAGCGACAGCTCAATGGCATCTTTGATCGTGCTTCCCGGGTGGGACGACATCAGGTACGGCACCAGATACTGCTTTTTGCCCATACTCTCGGTCAGCTCATAAAACCGCTTCTGGAAACGGCGGTAAGTCGCAATGGACGGCTTACCCATGGCACCGAGGACAGGTGTGGAGCAATGCTCGGGTGCAACCTTGAGCTGTCCGCTGATATGATGCCTGACAAGCTCTTTGAAGAAGGTTTCATCCTTATCACACAGCAGATAATCAAAGCGGATGCCCGAGCGGATAAACACCTTTTTCACGCCCTTGAGCGAACGCAAACGGCGGAGCATATGCAGATACTCCGTATGGTCTGCCTGCAATGCAGGACACGGCGAGGGTGCGAGGCATTTTTTGCCTTTGCAAAGTCCCTGCGTTTCCTGCTTCTTGCAAGACATATGACGGAAGTTGGCGGTCGGCCCGCCGACATCGTGAATGTAACCCTTGAATTCGGGCATGGCAATCAGTTTTTCCGCCTCACGAACAACAGAGTCTTCACTTCTTACCGCGATGCGTCGACCCTGATGAAACGCGAGCGAACAAAAATTGCACGCACCGAAACATCCGCGGTTGTGGGTGATAGAAAACTGCACCTCTTCGATTCCGGGTACACCGCCGAGTTCATCATAGGACGGATGCCAGCGACGCTCGTAAGGCAGTTCATACACGCGGTCAAACTCCTCCGTTGTCAGCGGCGGCATCGGCGGGTTTTGCACCAGGATCGCATTGCCGTGACGCTGAATGACGGTTTTACCGCGCACATCGTCCTGCTCATCCTGCTGGATGCGGCAAGAGATCGCGTATTGGGATTTCTCGGCACAGACCTGCTCATAGGTCGGGCATTCCGCACACGGACGCGGCTTGTATTCCGCTGTCGGGATCATCACGCAGGTACCTTTGATATCGGTGAGCGTGCGGACACTCTCCCCTGCTTTCAGGCGGCGGGCAATCTCAACCATCTGGTTTTCACCCATGCCGTACACAAGAATATCCGCCGTGCTGTCCGAAAGGATGGACGGGCGCACGCGGTCATCCCAATAATCGTAATGGGCAAAACGGCGAAGCGATGCTTCCAGACCGCCGATGACAACGGGAACATCCCCATACACCGCACGGATCTGGCGGCAATAGACGATCGTGGCACGGTCGGGTCGGCGACCCGCCACGCCGCCTGCGGTATACGCATCCTGACTGCGGCGGCGCTTGGCGGCGGTGTAATGCGCCACCATCGAATCGATGTTGCCGCCGTTCACAAAGAATCCGAGGCGCGGCTTGCCAAACCGCATCAGATCCTCCGCACTCTGCGGCTGAGATACGATGCACACGCGAAGTCCCTGCGCCTCCAGCACACGCGAAATAATCGCCGTGCCAAAGCTCGGGTGATCAACATAAGCATCGCCTGTCACCATCACCACATCGGCATAGTACCAGCCACGGTCGTGCATTTCTTCAACTGTCAACGGTAAAAACGACATAAGCCTCATCCTCTACGGAACAATCGGTTAATGTGTGCGAAATAGTCACGGTCCATCGCATCAATAGTATCTTTTGTGGTACGGAAACGCCAGTTTTTCTCGGCAATTCCGGGGATATTCATACGGGCATCGCTGCCGAAACCGCACATATCCTGGAAAGAGATCACAGCGAGCTTCGCCGCACTCTTCCAAACAGTCTCAATGATGCGGCGGCAGGAACGGCTGTGATAGCCACCCTCGCCCCAGTCATGTCCGTCAAAGCCGCAATATTCCAGCGCAAAGCGGCGTTCGTCCTCGGAGGCTTCCCACAGCCAGCCGAGAAGGGTATTGTTATCGTGCGTGCCGACATAGGCAACGCAGTTCATCGGATAATTATGCGGCAAGTGGGTGCTGTCACCATTAGGGTCAAAGCCGAACTGAATGACACGCATGCCGGGGAAACCCGAAGATTCCAGCAGTGCAATGACATCCTCACCGAACGAGCCAAGATCCTCAGCGATGATGGAAGGCGGTTCGTCAAACGCCGCGCCGATCGCATCAAACAGTTCCTGACGCGGGCCGATCTCCCACTTACCTTCTTTGGCGGTCTTTGCCGTTGCGGGTACTGCCCAATAGGATGCAAAGGCACGGAAATGATCGATGCGCACACTGTCGTACAGCTCGAGTGCGGTTTTGACGCGGTCGATCCACCACTGATAGCCTGTTTTCTTCATGGCGTCCCAGTCATACAGCGGGTTGCCCCACAGCTGACCGTCCTCCGAGAAATAATCGGGCGGCACACCCGCCACCTTATCGGGACGGTAGGTGCGCTGATCAAGCATAAACAGATCAGTATGACTCCACACATCGGCGCTGTCCATCGACACATAGATGGGCATGTCACCGAGAACACGCACGCCCTTCGCCTGCGCATAGGTGTGGATCTCCTCCCACTGCACAAAGAACAGGTATTGCGCAAAGCGCCAGAAATCCGCCCGTTCACGGTAGAGATCCGCATTTTCCACACAAGCGGCATAGCTTGCCTCGCTTTTATCCCATTCCCACCACGGGGTCTCGTTGTTCTTTTCCTTCACCGCCATATACAAGGCGAAAGGTTCGACCCATTCGTGAGTCGCACAAAACACATTGATCGCTTGTTGTGTTTTCGCATCGACCGCCTGAAACGCGAGTTCCAGAAGCGCCATACGGGTTTCGCGGGCAAAGGCATAGTCGGTGGTATACGGACTGCCGTCGTATTCACAGCTCTTTGCCTGAGCCTCGGTAACGAGACCCATCTTCACAAGACCACGCGGGTCAATATACAGCACATTGCCCGCAAACGCACTGCAACTTCCGTAAGGCGAGCCTTCAATATTGAGCATATTGAACGGCAACACCTGCCACACGGAAAACCGCATCTGCGAAAGACGGTCGATCCACTCCTTTGTTTCCTTACCGAACACGCCGATGCCGTAGGGACTGGGCAACGACGACACATTCATCAGTGCGCCTGCACAACGGTTCATAGGGATCGTCTCCTCAATTTCAAATTAGCTTTCGGAAGGGTCGGGCTGACCTGCCTGCATTTCCAGCCATTGCTGGCGGGTGATCAGCACCTGACGCGGCTTGGCACCTTCGTGCGGACCAATGATGCCGCGACGCTCCATTTCATCCACCAGACGGCCCGCGCGCGCATAGCCGACGCGCAAACGACGCTGGAGAAGCGAGGTGGACGCCTGTCCTGCCTCCACAACGGCTTCGATTGCCTGGGGAAGCATCGGGTCGGTCGCGTCATCGTCGTCGACATCGCCGCCTTTGGCTTCTGCTTTATCGTTTGCCGCCGCCTGACGATCGATCTCCTCAACCACCTGTTCGTCATACTGCGCCGTGGACGAGGTCTTGAGGAACTCGACCACCGCCGCGATCTCATCATCCGACACGAAACAGCCCTGCACACGGATGGGCTTGGGCATGCCGACGGGATGGAACAGCATATCACCGCGACCGAGCAGTTTATCCGCGCCACCCGTATCAAGAATGGTACGCGAGTCGACTGCCGAGGCGACCGTCAGTGCCAGACGGCTGGGGATATTCGCTTTGATCAGACCCGTGATGACATCTACCGACGGACGCTGGGTCGCAATTACAAGGTGCATACCCGCCGCACGCGCCATCTGTGCCAGACGCACGATCGCATCTTCCACTTCCTTGCCTGCCGCCATCATCAGGTCGGACAGCTCATCGATAACGATGAGAATAAGCGGCATCGTAGGCAGGTCGTCGCGTTCCTTGGCGAGCTTGTTATACGACTTGATATCACGCACACCCGTACAAGTGAAGGTGTTGTAACGGTTGAGCATCTCCGTGACCGCCCAGCCGAGCGCACCCGCCGCTTTACGCGGATTGGTGACAACGGGCACCAGCAGGTGCGGGATGCCGTTATACATACTGAATTCGACCTGTTTGGGGTCGATGAGGATCATGCGGACCTCTTCAGGCGAGCTGTTGTACAAAATGCTCTGGATCATCGAGTTGGTACACACCGATTTACCCGAACCGGTTGTACCGGCAATCAGCAAGTGCGGCATCGAAGCCAGATCGGCGGTCACGACCTGACCGCTGATATCGCGACCGAGCGCCACCGTCAGACGGCTTTGCTGGGACGAGAAATCATCACTGTCGATCAACTCCCGCAGGCACACCGAGCCACGCACCTTGTTGGGCACCTCAATGCCGATCGCCGCTTTATTCGGGATCGGCGCTTCGATACGCACACCCGTTGTGGCAAGGCGAAGCGCGATATCATCGGCAAGACCTGTGATGCGGCTGATCTTCACACCGGCATTGGGTTGTAATTCGTAACGCGTGACCGACGGTCCGCGGCAGATATCAATAACCTTGGCACTGATGCCGAATTCCTTGAGTGTCTGCACAAGGAGCTCGGAATTCTGACGCATTTCTTCGCGCGCCATGCGGTCGTCCACGGGAGTGGGACGCTTGAGAAGCGACATCGGCGGGTATGTATAGCTTTCTTTGACTTCTTCCGCCGCTTCCACTTCCTTCGCCATTTCCGCTTCTGCGCGGCGAAGTTCTTCCTTGGTCATGCCCTGCGGCTCTTCCTCCACATCGGCAGGAGCGTTGGCTTCCTTGTGATCCATTGCGCGACCGATGATGTCGTCAATGCGGAGCTGAGGACGGTCCTGCTCCTCATTGACCTCCTTGACCGCTTGCTTAAACGCCTGCTTGGCGGGTGTATCCTCTTCTTCGGGATAGCCGTCTCCGAGCGCAATATCAATGCGAGGATTGCGTGCCGTTTTCGCAGGGGCAGCTTTCACAGCGGCAGGAACCTCTGCTTCTGCTTCATCAAAAGCATTTTCGATCTTATCGCGGGTCTGACGGAGCTTTTCACGCGTGAAATCCGCCGTCTTTTTAACAGGATGCCACAGCGACAGCAGGGTAGCTCCCGTTTTGAGCATTACAATGACAAACAGCAACAGCAGAAGGGTGATCTTCGCACCGATATCCCCAAGCAGATATTCGATCGGATAGCCGATGATGGCACCGAGCGCACCGCCGTTGAAGCCACCACCCGCAAACAATGCCGAGCCACGGGCAAACGCCGTTGCAACCGCCTGCCAGAACGACTGATCGACTGTGGCGATAAACACCTCCAGCACCGCTTCCAGCAATACAAGCGCGCCACCGAAGATCCAGACATTCTTCACAATGGCTTTGATGTCCATATCGCACGCCATCATGACTGCCGTCGCACCGAGTGCAACGGGCACCAGATAGGCGCACACACCAAACACGCCCAGCAACCCAATATGCAGAGCGTTCCACAGCGCCGCATCGGGAGCGGGAATCAGCGCCGCGCACAGCAACAGCAGTGCCACCGCGAAGAGAATGACTGCACCACCCTGCTTATTCAGACGCGGTGCTTGCGGTTCCGTCTTCTTTTGTGCGGCGGTTGCCTTTTTGGTGTTCGTTTTTGTTGTTTTTTTCGTTTGTTTTTTGTTTGCCATACTGTTCCCCTTCTATGTACGGCGCTACTGCGCCTTAACCTTGTTGTTCGATCATTTCATAAAGTGCCTCAAAGGCATCCGACAGTGAGCCGAGCGAATCAATGAGTCCCTCTGCTACTGCCTGTTCCCCTTCCAGCACGGTGCCGACATCGGTGACAAGCTCATCGGTTTCCATACACAACTCATCAAAACGAGCAAAGGACATTCTGGAATTGTCCGTCACAAAGCGGGCGATGCGTTCCTGCATTTTCCGGAAATAGGAAAATGCCTGCGGTACGCCAAGCACCATACCGTTTGTACGAACAGGATGAAGCATCATCGTGGCAGACGGTGCGATGAAGGATTTTTTCGCCGAAACCGCCAGCGGTACGCCGATGGAATGACCACCGCCGAGTACCAGCGACACCGTCGGTTTTTTCATCCCCGCGACAAGCTCAGCGAGTGCCAGACCCGCCTCGATATCCCCGCCGACAGTGTTGAGCAAAATCAGCAACCCGTCAATGGTTTCGCTTTCTTCAATCGCGACGAGTTGCGGGATGACATGCTCATATTTGGTGCTTTTGTTGTCAGGTGACAGGGCATAATGTCCTTCAATCTGTCCGATGATGGTCAGGCAATAGATCATATGCCTGCCGTTGAAGGTTGTAACCGAGCCTGTTTCCACAAGATCCTTGAATTGCGTGTGAAGCAAGGCGCTTTCCTTTGCCGCCGCTACATCCTGCGAAGCGGTATCGGTTGCGCCGAAAAACGGTTTTTTCATAACTGCGCCTCCTTTCGTCCACTATATTGTGGACGCGGAACGCCGCAGATATACAAGAATCTATATATAGAAAACAGTATATCATTTTTTACTGCATTTCACAAGTATTTTTTTCTGTTCCTTAAAATATATCGAAGCAATTGACAAAACATAATCCACTTTGTTATAATAAATCGAATATTGCAAATTTTTCACTGGGAGTGATACCTATGGGTCTGACATTAGCACAAAAATGTATCCGCGATCATCTTGTCAGCGGCAATATGGTCGTCGGCGAAGAAATCGGTCTGCGCATTGACCAGACGCTCACGCAGGA
>JAZRTC010000109.1:0-7264 GCA_045651865.1 Acutalibacteraceae bacterium | reverse complement strand
TTTGGAAAACACCTTACTGCCTTCGATGATCGCGGCGTTTGCCTTCGGACCGAAGGCGGGAATGCCGATCTCCTCAAGGCGGTCAACACAGCCGAGCACCAGCGGATCATCAGGTGCAACCACCGCAAAGTCAATGGCATTTTCTTTAGCAAATGTCACAATGCCGTCGAGGTCGGTTGCGCTGATCGGCACGCAGGTTGCGTCGGCAGCGATACCGCCGTTGCCGGGCAGTGCGAAAATCGTCTCGACTGCAGGATTTTCTTTGAGCTTTTTGATGATGGCGTGCTCTCTGCCGCCACCACCGACAACCATCAGTTTCATCGGTTGTTGTCTCCTTTCGGATTAGTGGTGGAACAAACGGATACCCGTAAATGCCATCGTCAGACCGTACTTATTGCAAGCCTCAATGACGATGTCATCGCGAATGGAGCCGCCGGGCTGGACAATGTATTTCACACCGCTGCGGCGAGCGCGCTCGATGTTGTCGTCAAACGGGAAGAACGCATCCGAGCCGAGTGCCACATCGTTAAAGGTAGCAAGGAATGCCTTTTTCTCCTCACGGGTGAGGGGTGCGGGCTGCTCAGTAAAGGTATTTTGCCACACATCGTCGCCGATGACATCCTCGTATTCGTCGGAGATGTACACATCAATCGCGTTGTCGCGGTTGGGACGCGGGATATCGTCACGGAACGGGAGTGCCAGCGTTTTCGGATGCTGACGCAGATGCCAGATATCCGCCTTGTTACCTGCCAGACGCACGCAATGGATGCGGGATTGCTGACCCGCGCCGACGCCGATGGTCTGACCGCCCTTGGCGTAGCAAACCGAGTTGGACTGCGTATATTTCAGGGTGATGAGCGCAATGATCAGATCGCGCTTGGCATCCTCGGGAAGATCCTTGAGATCGGTAACGATGTTGTCGAAGGACGAATCGTCGATCTTCAGCTCGTTACGGCCCTGCTCAAAGGTGATGCCGTACACTTGCTTGCGCTCGATCGCGGCGGGAACATAGTTCTCGTCGATCTGCACGATGTTGTAGTTACCCTTGCGCTTGGATTTGAGGATCTCGAGTGCTTCGGGCTCATAGCCGGGAGCGATCACGCCGTCGGATACTTCGTGCTGAATGAGTTTCGCGGTGGGGACATCGCACACATCGGACAGCGCAATCCAGTCACCGAACGAGGACATACGGTCCGTGCCGCGGGCACGCGCATATGCACAGGCAAGCGGCGACAGCTGGGCATCACCGACAAAATAAATCTGACGCAGGGTGTCGTCGAGCGGCACACCGACTGCCGCACCTGCGGGGCTGACATGCTTGAAGGAGGTCGCCGCGGGCAGACCCGTTGCCGCCTTCAGCTCGCGCACCAGCTGATAGCTGTTGAACGCATCCAAAAAGTTGATAAAACCGGGCTTGCCGCACAGCACGGTGATGGGCAGGTCACTGCCATCTTCCATAAAAATGCGGGACGGCTTTTGGTTGGGGTTACAACCGTATTTGAGTTCGAGTTCGTTGCTCATAACAGACCGTCATCCTTTCCTTAGTTGAACTTATTGACGATGCGGGTTTCTTCCCCGCCGTTCTTCAGGTCGATGTATCGTACAAAGAGCGACACCTTGTTGTCCTCGTTGAGGTTCTCCCACACCGCGGCGGTAAAGGTATCGATATCGCCTTCGATGGACACCTTCTTGGGTTCGCCCGCGAAGGACGGGATCGGATCGCCGTCACCGATGTAGGTGTGGATGAAACGGCCTTCACCTGCGGTGATGTTATCGTAATCAAAGGTGTAACGCACGCAGGAAGACTCGCGACCGTCATCGCTCTTGAGGATGCTCATTTTCGCAGAGAAATCGCCGTCTGCGGGCATCACAAGACCGCTGATGCGCGGGGTGAAGTTCGGTGCATCGGGCTCAAACGCGCGAGTGCGAAGCGCCTCCTCAAAGGTTTTGCCGTCCTTCATGAAATCGTAGACCGTGTCGGTCTGGTCGCCGTTGGTGACGATGGTCTGACCGTTTACCACACGAACAGGTGCATAGATGATCAAAGACGGGTCGGACAGCAACGCGGGATCGTGCGCCTGCGTGCGGATGCCCTGCTCGAAGGGAACAAACACGCGGTTGCGGCTGTTGACCGAACGGCCCATGATGAAATACGCAATGACCGCCGAAGCGCCGTCTGCCGATTTGCCGATCATAATGCCGCGGCCGGGATAGCTGTTGCCCGCGAGTTCATTGAGAAAATTAACCATAATGTCTATATCTCCTTTATTGTTCGGTAATGTCTTTACAAACCATTTCCAAAGCCGCGGGAAGCAACTGCCACTCCGCCTGCTCCATCACGCGGCGTTGCAGGGTTTCGGGGGTATCCCCCTCCTGCACCTCCACCGCTTTTTGCGCGATGATGCGGCCGCCGTCGGTGATCTCGTTGACAAAATGCACGGTAGCACCCGTGACCTTGACACCTTTTTCCAGCGCCGCTTCATGCACACGCAGTCCGTAGAAGCCGTCGCCGCAAAACGACGGGATCAGCGACGGATGCACATTCAGAATCCGCTCGGGATAGCGCTTGACAAAGCTTTCGGACAACACCGTCAGGAAGCCTGCCAGCACGATCACTTCGATGCCGTGTTCGTCGAGCAACGCCACAAGTGACGCTTCAAAATCCGCCGCGTTGTCATACGCTTTACGCGCCACGACCGCCGCAGGAATATTCGCCTTAGCGGCACGCTCAAGCGAGTAGATACCGTCTTTACTGCCGACAACCAGCGCCAGTTCGGTGTGCGGCAATTCGCCGCGCGCGTGCGCATCGATGATTGCCTGCAGATTGGTACCGCCGCCGCTGCACAAAATTGCAACTTTCACTGTTTTCATAGTGCACCTCTTAGGCAAAGATCACGCCGTCACCCTTGACGATCTCGCCGCAGATGTAGGCATTTTCACCCGCCGCACGAAGGACGCTGAGCGCTTTGTCAGCCTCTTCCTTTGCCACGACAATGCTCATGCCGACACCCATGTTGTAGGTGTTGAACATATCGCGCTCGGGGATGTTGCCCGTCTTTTGGAGCAGGGTGAAGATGGGCAGGATCTGCAATGCCGCTTGGTCGATCTTCGCGGCAAAGCCTGCGGGCAGGCTACGCGGAATATTCTCATAGAAGCCGCCGCCCGTGATATGCGACACCGCTTTGACGGTGACTTCGTTCGCAAGGGCAAGCATCGGTTTGACATAGATACGGGTCGGGGTCAGCAGCGCTTCGCCCAGCGTCATACCGAGTTCGTTGCTGTACATCTTCAGATCGGCATTCTCGATGTCGAACACTTTACGCACGAGCGAGAAACCGTTGGAATGCACACCGCTCGAGGGAAGCGCGATGATCACATCGCCCTCGGAGACCTTCGTGTTATCAAAGATCTTCGGCTCATCAACAACACCCACCGTGAAACCGGCAAGATCGTACTCATCTTCGGGATAGAAACCGGGCATCTCTGCCGTTTCACCGCCGATGAGCGCACAGCCCGCCTGCACACAACCGTCTGCAACACCGCTGACAATTGCCGCCACACGCTCGGGCACATTCTTACCCACCGCGACATAGTCGAGGAAGAACAGCGGCTCAGCGCCACAGCACACAACATCGTTGACACACATCGCGACGCAGTCGATACCGACCGTATCGTGCTTATCCATCAAAAAGGCGATCTTGAGCTTGGTGCCGACGCCGTCGGTACCGCTGACCAGCACAGGCTTGGTCATGCCTGCAAGATTCGGGGCAAACAGACCGCCGAAGCCGCCGATACCCGACATCACGCCCGCCGTCTGCGTGCGCTTGACATGATCTTTCATAAGGCGGACTGCCTCATAACCCGCCGTGATATCGACACCTGCGTTTTTATAGCTTTCGCTGAAACTCTTTTCCATAACTCCGATCTCCTTTACTTTTTCTTTTCACTGAGCTTGCGCTCGTATTTGCTGATAAACATATTTTCTTCGGACACTTCCACGGGATAGTCACCCGTGAAGCACGCGGTACAGAAGCCTGTTTTGGTTTCTTTGGCAAGATTTCGGACGCCTTCCACCGACAGATACGCCAGCGAGTCGGCACCGATGATCTCACAGACCTCGTCGATCGTGTGCTTGTTGGCAATCAACTCGGTCGAGGACGAAATATCCACACCATAGTAGCACGGACACTTGACAGGAGGCGAAGCGATACGCAAATGCACTTCTGCGGCACCTGCTTCGCGGAGCAGTTTGATGATCGGTGCACTGGTTGTACCGCGCACAATGGAATCGTCGATCATCACCACGCGTTTGCCGCGCACCGTTTCCGCGATGGGATTGAGCTTGATGCGCACGGCGCGTTCACGCTGCTTCTGCGTCGGCTGAATGAAGGTTCTGCCGATGTATTTGTTTTTCAGGAAACCGATGCCGTAAGGAATACCGCTTGCCTGCGCATAACCGAGTGCGGCATCAAGACCCGAATCGGGAACACCGATGATCACATCCGCTTCCACGGGACTTTCCTTGGCAAGGTACTCACCCGCTCTCTTGCGGGCGATATGCACGCTTGTGCCGTCAATGACGGAATCGGGACGCGCAATGTAGACATATTCAAACACACACAACGCCGTTTTCGGGTCATTGCAATGCGTCTTGATGGAACGGAGTCCGTCCTTCTCGGCAATGACAATCTCACCGGGTTCGACATCGCGCAGGAAGGTGCCGCCGACCGCGTCAATGGCACAGGATTCCGATGCGAAAATGTAACCGCCCGACTCCGTCGTGCCGATGCACAACGGGCGGAAGCCCTTGGGATCGCGCGCGGCAATCAGCTTTTTCGGCGACATCACACACAGCGTGTAGCATCCTTCCAGATTGTACATCGCCTGTTCGATGGCCTGCTCAATAGAACCTGCCGTCAGGCGTTCCTTGATGATTGCATGGGCAATAACCTCCACATCCGTTGAGGTGTGGAAAATCGCGCCGTCGAGCTCCATCTCCTTGCGGAGTGCCGCGGCATTGGTCAGGCTACCGTTGTTGGCAATCGCCATGCAACCTTTGCAGTGATTAACAATCAGGGGTTGCGCGTTGATGTGGCCCTTGTTGTCACGCGTGCCGTAGCGCGCGTGACCGATTGCCATCTGACCGTGCGGAAGATTCGCAAGGTTCTGCGAGGTAAACACATCGCCGACAAGGCCTGTGTTTTTATAACCGGTGATGACACCGTCATCATTCACGGCGATACCGCAGCTTTCCTGACCGCGATGCTGTAACGCATACAGCGCCATATAAGTCAGTCCTGCAATATCGGGTTCTTCGTGATCGAAGATGCCGAAGACACCGCATTCTTCGTGAAGTTTCTCCATCATAGTTGTTGCTCCCATCTGTTGGCTGGATTAGTTGGCGCTGAGTTCTTCTTGCAAAGCGGCTTCTTTTTTGAGCACCGCCGCTGTCATCTCCTCACGCATTGTCTCAAGCTTTGCGGCAAGGTCATCGTCCGACAGCGCCAGAATCTGCGCTGCGAGAATCGCCGCGTTTTCAGCGCCGTTGATGGCAACCGTTGCAACCGGCATACCCGAGGGCATCTGCACGGTTGAAAGAAGTGCATCAAGACCGTCAAATGTCGAGGACTTGACGGGAATGCCGATAATGGGCAGCGTGCTCTGCGCGGCAAGAGCGCCTGCCAGATGCGCCGCCATACCTGCCGCAGCGATCAGAACACCGAAGCCGTTGTCACGCGCAGACTTTGCAAATGCCGCCGCCTGCACGGGAGTGCGGTGTGCGGAGAAAATATGAGTCTCATAGGAAATACCGAAGCTTGCGAGCTTGTCCATCGCTTTTTGAACGATGGGGCGGTCGCTGTCACTTCCCATAATGATTGCTACTTTTTTTGCCATAATGATACATCCTCCTTGGGTTAGACAAATGAAAAAAGCGCGGTGCGGTACACCACGCTTATTTTGCGGCAAAAATGCCCGAAAATCGGGTAAGATGAGCAGAATGACGCAACGAAACAACCTGCACTGTGCAAGACCAACGCTGCTTCATACCCATTCCACCCCACAATAAAAAAGATTACATATATTTTACCTTTTTTTCGCCCGTAAATCAAGTCTTTTCGATAAAAAAATGCAAATTGTTTATAGTGACAATTCCCGCTCCGTTCTGTGCGGAAAATTGGCTAGTATTCCGTTTGTACATTGACACACCCTCCGCGTGGTAGTATAATCGTAAAAAACGAAAGTGAGGGAAACAACTATGGATCACGGAGCAAAAGCGGAAGCATTGTTCAAAGAAGGTTACAACTGTGCGCAGGCGGTTCTCGTCGCCTATGCTGAGGAGCTTGGTCTGCCTGTGGAAACGGCAATGAAGCTGTCCTCCTCCTTCGGCGGCGGCATGGGCAGAATGCGCGAGGTATGCGGCGCTTGCAGCGGTATGTTTATGGCGGCAGGTCTGCTTTACGGCTACGACAACCCCGAAACGGGCGCACCGAAGATGGAGCTGTATGAGCGCGTGCGCGAACTTGCCGACCGCTTCCGTAAAGAAAACGGATCGATCATCTGCCGCGAGCTTCTCGAAGGCGCGCAGGTCGGCGGCACACCCGAAGCACGCACCGCGCAGTATTACCAAAAGCGCCCGTGCGGCGAATATGTCCGCATCGCGGCACAAATTTTGGAAGAATATATGGCAGAAAACACATCGTTATAAAAAAAGGAAACGGCTGATGATCAGCCGTTTCCTTTTTTATAACCCTTTTTCTTTCAGTTCTGCAACAAGCTGTACAAACCACTCGCGGGCATCGAAGTCGGGTAGATTTTCCCGCGTGAGATCAATCACATCCATGTGCGAGATGCCGCGTTTTTTCACGGTACGAAGCAAGGTGTAGTGTTCGCCGAAGGCAAAGGAATCCTCCGCAACAAGCCCGTCGTTTTCACCGTCAAAATACGCTACAAAGCCTCTCGTCACATTCAGAGGAAAACGGCCGTGCCGTGCTTTGGCAAGCACCGAACCAACACTCTGACACAGCACCCCATCGGGCACTGTCCACTCCTTGTCGGTAACGGCGCAGGCACTCGCCGTCAGATCGGTCACTGCCGCCAGAAAATCCGGTTCCTCATCCCCCAGCTTATGTGCCGCCGTATTGTATGCCGCGGTGATTTTTTGCTTGAGTTTTTCCGGAACCGCGCCGAGCAGATAATCCGCAAAGCCGCATCCGCGGTGCGGGGTATTGACGGTGGTCAGTGAAGCAACAAGCGGCGCGATTCC
>JAZRTC010000108.1:0-4839 GCA_045651865.1 Acutalibacteraceae bacterium | reverse complement strand
ACTTGATTTATGACATTCTCTTCCTAAGACCGCTTGGCCTCCGACTTCGACACTGTCGTTGACAAGAGAAGGCGAGGATGACGGTGAGCAGATTGATCTGCCTGCCGAGCCGATTGAGGAGCGCATCACCGATCGGCTGGCTTTGCAACAGGTGTTGTCGGAGCTGGAGGGACGCGACCGCGCGTTGATCGTGTTGCGGTATATCCGCAGTCAGACCCAGCAAAAAACCGCCGAACAGCTCGGGATGACGCAGGTGCAGGTTTCGCGCCGCGAGCGGGTAATCCTCACACAGATGCGCCGAAAACTGATCGGCTGAAAAATTTTTCTTTTTCTTGCAAAAAACCACTTGACATTTTTGCGTACCCGCGCTATAATATCACCTGTCGCTGATGGCGACGAAGTGAATATGCGGATATGGCGGAATAGGCAGACGCGTTAGATTCAGGTTCTAATCGGGGCAACTCGGTGGAGGTTCAAGTCCTCTTATCCGCACCAAAAAACAAAAGCACACCAAACGGTGTGCTTTTGTTTTTTTGTATTTGCGGAAGAGGACTTGAAAGCCCGTTAAGAAAACAGTCCGGTGGACTGTTTTTAGGGCGTGGGGTGAAGTAAAGCGGTGATTTTACATGAACCAATAAACGAGGCAGAGGCTGCCTTGCGTACCGACCCGTGAGGCATATCTCGCTCGCAAGGGTGGATATTACCGTAGTACAAATCTTCCAGCGCGGTCATGTGCATCGCACTCCTTTCTTTCGCAACACAAACATATACCACAACACTTCCCACAAGTCCAGAGATTTTGTGCCAAAGTTTCTTAAAATCTTTGCAAAACATGGCGAGTTGTGTTATAATATCTCATATCTTATTGAGGAGTACAAAACAATGAATTTTTTTATACGAAAGCATAAAACCATTATCATAACGGTCGCGGTGTTTGTGTTCATATTTGCGACACTCTTTTTGCCGCTTTTGTTTGAATCAGCGGCAACCGACATCAACAACAGCGTCACTTCGGATAAAGCGGGCAATGTCGCGATCGCGTATTGCATTATGGCTGTAATATCGGCATTTCTTCTGGCGGGGTATTTGTTCCTCGGCAAGAAAAAAGACAATTTGTTTGTTATGTTGTTTTCAAGTATTGTTGCGGTCAACGGAGGCTACTTTTTCTTATCCGTTTCCAACACGCTCACGGGTGCGATGATGGCGAACCGCTTATCCTATATGGGTGCGGCATACTCGATGTTGCTGATGCTGCTCATCGTGATGGATACTTGTCAGGTCAAACGATCTCGCGGATTAACGGTGTTGTTGTTCACCGTCAGCACGCTTGCCTTTTTGCTTGCGGCAAGCGGTGATTGGGGCGGACTGTATTACGAAGCGGTATCCATCGAAACGGTCAACGGTGTCACGCGTCTGATCAAGGATTACGGCCCGCTTCACATGCTGTATCCCGTGTATCTGCTGTCGTATTTCGTGGTTATGATCGTCGTGATCGTGTATGCACTTTATAAAAAGACACTCACGTCTCCGAAATATGCAACATTTCTGGCGGCGGTCGTGCTGGCAAATCTCATCGTATGGGGTGTCGAACAGATCATTGATGTGGAGTTTGAATTTTTGTCGCTGTCGTATGTGGCGACAGAAATCATGCTCCTTGCGATTTACAGTATGCTTCGGGATTACGGCATTGTCCGTCCCGACGGCGAAGTGGTCAGCGTGCAAATGTTAACGCAATTACATACGCGATATGTGTCGGGAGAATTGCCGCCGGATATGGAAAAACTGTTCGGCGATTTCGCACAAAAAGTCACCACACTTTCCGCAGCAGAGCGACGCATTTTGCGGTATTATATTGACGGCTATGATACGGCGGATATTCCCGAACTTGCCTTTGTCACGATCAACACCGTCAAAAAACATAACCGCAGTATTTATCAAAAATTACATGTGTCATCGCGTGATGAATTGATGCTTTACATCGAAATGTTCCGTTGCTGCGATCGCTTGCATGAGCTGATCGGCGACGAGGGCGATGAATAATCCTAATAAAATGAAGCGCAATCGATTTTACGATCGATTGCGCTTTTTTGTTTTTTCGAATGATCGATAGAGTGGGAAAATAACGCCGAAAACGGTCGTTTTTGCTTGTTTTAAGCAAAAAGTATCCTCAGGATACCATCGAAATGCGTGCAGGAGTATCCTTGGGATACTTTTTCGGTTCTATTTTATACGATATAATATAATTGTAAAAAACTATCACAAAGGAGGAATATATTATGAAAATACGGAAAGTGATAACAGCAATCGTTGCGGTGGTTGCCTTGTTGTGCGGCGTATTACCGATGTCGGCGTTTGCAGAGGGACTGCATATTGAAACGCTGACATTTTTAAAAGTATACGCAGATGAGCCGATGGCGGGGCGCGAAGCGGACTTCGATGTCGGTGTGGGCGCGTTGCCGACCAATGCCGCGTGCGTATATGTGGAACAAGAGGATAATCTCCACTACCATCGCGGTGTAGGTTGGTACGATTATACCGACGGGCGCTATCTGGAAGAAGGGGACTGCTTCGTTGCCGGACACGAATATACGGTGCATGTGGCGGTGTATGTCCAGAACTATTTCTATCAGTTTTCTTCCTCGCTGGAAGCGACAGTCAACGGCGAACCTGCGGTTGTTGTGAAGGGATATACCAGTAAAACCGTGGTGAAATACGATTTCGGTGTTTGTAAAAATCCGCCTCCCGATATTACCGAAGTGACCGTTGGCGGTAATCTTCGTCCCGTTGCGGGACAGGCTCCCGTCTTTACGCTGGCATACGATCACGAGCGTATGGAGCCGGATCTTTACGCAGGCACGGCGTTTATCAACGGTGTTGCGTGGTATAACAGCAATACGTATTCTATTTTAGATGAAAGCGACACCTTCGAAGCGGGCGAAACCTATACCATGGAGATGCAGTTGAAAGCCAAAGGCCATTACCGCTTTGCAACCGAGGACGGAGAAAGCGTTGTGAAAGCAACTGTCGAGGGCATGGAAGCTGTCAATATCTCGGCACAAGAAGAGGATCAAAGTCGTTATCTGAAGCTTCGTGTCAAGTTTGTCTGTGCCGAGACCGATATTCTCGGCGGCGGCGCCGGTTATATCGGTCTGGATATTCCGTATCCCGTGGCAGGCAAGAAAATGTCATATGAGCCGACGCTGCACGGCGAAAACTGCGAATACTCATACCTGACCGAGGATGGGTTTTACGATGGCGTGAAATGGGTCAACCGCACTCACGGTTTTACATACAATACAAGCTCGGTGTTCAGCGAGGGTAGTGATTACAGCGTCACGGTCCTGGTGAAAGCAAAATCGGTTTTGCAGGACGAAACGCGCCTTCGTTACCTTTTGCACGAAGACGGCACGGTCGATCCGTACATTCGTGCCACCGTCAACGGATTGCCTGCGCGTGTCGAACCATACGGCGATCAAAGCCCTGTACAAGTCGTGCAGGTCACATTTGATTTCCCTGCCTGTAACAGCACAGCCCGCACCATTGACGACATTACCTTTACGGATATCCGTACTCCCGTAGTCGGGAATACGGTGGATACGGTGGCAACCGTAGAATACGGGTATAAAGAGAATATCCCTACCACGAAAAAAACAGTGGATCTTATGTGGGTGCAAATCGACGAAAGCGGATCTGAGAGTCGTGAATTGACCGAAGATGAGGTTTTCGAGGAAGGCTACCTCTATGCGTGGATGGTCGTTTTATCAGCGGACTCCTTGAGTGATTTTGCGGTGGACGACAATCAGTTAGTCGTCAATCTGTCTGTCCGCGGTGCAGTAGAAACGGTGATCCAGCCTGTTTCTTCAAAACAGATTGTGGTTGCCGCGTTTTATATGCCGTTCGACTCATTACCGGATCCGATCAACCGCATCGACATTATCGGTGCGGTGGCACCGACGGTCGGAGAGCGTCCGTATTATGATGCAGCGCTGACGGAAGCGTTGATGCCGTATGCGGAGATCGGCGATGTGACATGGCTTGAAAACGGCTATGTTATGGCGGAAAATGCGACGTTCAAAAAAGGCAATTCGTATAGTGTGATATATGGTGTTGAAACGGTTGAACCTTATACGTTTGAGCAAGCAGTCACTATACGCGGCTCGGTCAACGGGAACGAAATGCTGTACAACGGATATGACGGATCGACCGGACTCGATATCACGGTCAGTGACGATGGGCGTACGGCGAGTGTTATGTGGGTGTACGGTGAGCTTGGTAATGCCTCCTATACGGGAGTGACCGATTATGTGGAGATCGGCGGACTGATGCGCCCCGCGCCCGGTCAGACCCCCGATTTTAACGTGGATATCAGTAGCCCATACACGCAATGCGGTGGCGTGACATGGTATGAACTGGATGACAACGGGTATCGGATCCATTCACTTGCCTATGATGAGTGCTTTAAGAAGAACACCGTGTATCGGGCAGAGATCCGTGTCCTTCCGTCAGCAGGGCGGTCGATCAACCTTGACTCCCGCGGTGCGGTGCTCAACGGCGAGGATTCCCATTATTATTATCTGCCAGGCAATGCCGCGGTCGTGTATGTTGAATATGATACATCCTTGTGCATCACGGAGATGGATATTCTGGATGTGCAGTATCCGATCGGCGGCAAAACGCCGGATACGAACGTGGTGATTCGCGGCGTTAAGTCGGATGTGGATACCTACGCAAACGGCTCGCAGATCGACTGGTATTATGAAACCAATCCCGGCACGGACGTGGCGGGGTTCAGCCGACTGGATGGTAAGTTTAAATCCGATCGTCGCCATCAGGCGTATG
>JAZRTC010000107.1:0-4285 GCA_045651865.1 Acutalibacteraceae bacterium | reverse complement strand
CAATATCGTTCTTTTTGGACGATATCTCCTGAAAAGTATCCGCTACATCCGCAACCACAACAATATCCGCAAACGCCGCCAGATCAGCATAATTCAGGTAAAACGGCCCCGCGTTCATATTCACACCCGAAACTGCTACAGGTGACTGCATATTGCCTGTCGGATACACGATCACCGTCGTCTCCCGCTCCCATACCGTTACGCCTGTCAGTATCAGCGCGATACAGGCAGCGACAGCAACAAGCTTACTCCACAGCGGCAGGCGCTTTGGTTTTGTGACCTCCCCGATGGGGCGGTCGTCAATAAAGCGATCGTCCATATTGCCGATCGCGCTATACAGATCCTCCGATCTCACTTAAAAACCTTCTTTCTCTAAGGCACACCGCAACTTTTTGCGGGTGCGGTACAACATCACTTTCACCGTGTTGGCGTCCATCGCCAATGCATCGGCAATCTCCTGCACGGAATCGGTATTCCAGTAGCGACGGGAAAAGATCCACCGCTCCCGCTCGGACAGCGTGCTCATAAACCGATCGATCGCCTCGGTCAGCAACGCTTCGTCCACCTGCTCCTCGGTGGTGTTTCGGGCAGGGAGGCACTCCTCAAGCTCGTCAAGCACCAATGTCAGCGTGTCACCGCCTCGTTTTTCGCGATGAAATCTCCGAAACAAATCCAAGGAGAGATTGCGGGTGATCTTGCCGAGGAACAGGCGCAGACACGGCGGACTTTGCGGCGGAATGGTATTCCATGCGCGCCACCAGGTGTCGTTGACACATTCTTCGGCATCCTCGTCGTTTTGCAGGATATGAAAGGCAACGGCACGGCAGTAACACCCGTATTTTTCGGCAGTACGGTCGATCGCCGATTCGTTACGCGCGTTATAAAGCTCAATAATCTCCCGATCGTCCATACACATTACGCCTCCTTCCATTGTCTTCCAAATGTATATACGACATCTACCGTTGAAAGGGTACACTCATTTTAGTTTTTTTATTTCTCAACCCGTCCTGTTCCACTCATAGCATCTTTTTTGCCCGCCGTCAAGTATTTCTTAAAAAAGACGAAAAAAATCAAAAAAACACTTGCATTTTGCGAAGTTATCTGTTACAATACGACTGTTGTTTTTCTTTAAGAGTTTTCAAAGGAGGTGCAGATCAATGGCAAAATGTGATTTCTGCGGTAAAAGTGTGACATTCGGTATTCGCGTTTCCCACTCGCACAGACGCTCCAACCGCACTTGGAAGCCCAACATCAAGCGCGTCAAGGCTGTCGTGAACGGTTCTCCGAAAAGGGTTTACGCCTGCACCCGCTGCCTGCGTTCCGGCAAGGTTACCCGTGCGGTGTAATGCCGAACACTTCCTGCAATCATAACGGAATCAAATCCGCTTACACACATGTGTAAGCGGATTTTCCGTTTTTTTGACAAATCCACTTGCGAAACGGTGCTGTTCACTATATAATATATATATTCCTCAGGAAAGGATGCGTTATATATGAATATATGGCACGATATTGCCGATTCGTGGATCACACCCGAGAGCTTCACTGCTGTCATCGAGATCCCCAAAGGCGGTAAAAATAAATATGAAATGGATAAGGAAACGGGACTTCTGCGCCTTGACCGCGTGCTGTACACCGCTACCCATTATCCCGCAAACTACGGGTTTATCCCCCGCACTTATGCCGATGACGGCGATCCGCTGGATGTGCTGGTGCTGTGTCAGGAGTCGATTGTACCGATGACGCTGGTGCAATGCTACCCCATCGGTGTCATTCAGATGGTGGACGGCGCGGCGGTGGACGAGAAGATCATTGCGGTGCCGCATCAGGATCCGTCTTTTGCGTGTTACCGTGAAATCAGTGAACTCCCCAGCCACACGATCCAGGAAATTGAACATTTCTTCACGATCTACAAAACGCTGGAGCACAGCAAAATCACAAAAGTCGAGACGGCACTCGGTCACGACAAGGCTGTCGATATCATCAGCCACTGCATGGAAGAATACCGCAAACATTATTGCGGAAAACGCTGAGAGGTGACAACTATGGACCGCAACCGCCTGACAATGCTGACAGATTTCTATGAAGTCACGATGGCAAACGGCTATTTCCAGAACGGTTTACAAGACAAAATCTGTTATTTTGACATGTTTTTCCGCCGCGTCCCCGACGGCGGCGGCTTTGCTATCATGGCAGGTATTGAACAGGTCATCGCTTACATTCAATCCCTGTCCTTCACCGAGGAAGATATTGCCTATCTCCGTTCGCGGCAACTGTTCAGCGAGGAATTTTTGCAATACCTTGCCGATTTCCGCTTTGCGTGCGATGTGTGGGCTGTTCCCGAGGGTACACCCATTTTCCCGAACGAACCCATCCTGACTGTACGCGGCCCTGCCATTCAGGCGCAATTCATCGAAACGATGGTGCTTTTGTCGGTCAATCATCAATCGCTGATTGCCACGAAAGCCAACCGCGTGGTACGCGCGGCGGACGGTCGTGCCGTGATGGAATTCGGCTCGCGTCGCGCGCAGGGCTATGACGGTGCCATCTACGGCGCCAGAGCCGCCTACATCGGCGGATGCGCCGGCACCGCCTGCACCATCTGCGGCAGCGAACTCGGCATTCCCGCAATGGGCACAATGGCACACAGCTGGGTGCAGATGTTTGACAATGAGCTGGACGCTTTCAAGGCTTATGCCCGCACATACCCCAACGACTGCACACTGCTTGTGGATACATACGATACACTTCACAGCGGTATTCCCAATGCGATCAAAGCATTTGACGAGGTTTTGAAGCCTCTTGGTTGCCGTCCGAAGGGTGTGCGCATCGATTCGGGCGATATCACCTATCTTTCCAAAAAAGCACGCAAAATGCTGGATGAAGCCGGTTATGAGGACTGCACCATCGTTGCCTCCAACTCGCTGGATGAATACATCATCCGCGATATGATCATTCAGGGTGCCAAGGTAGGCAGCTTCGGTGTCGGCGAACGCCTGATTACCGCGGCGAGCGACCCCGTATTCGGCGGTGTGTATAAGCTGGTTGCCGTAGAGGATAACGGTCACATCACCCCGCGTATCAAGGTCAGCGAAAATGTTGCCAAGATCACTAACCCCTGCTACAAAACGCCGTGGAGACTGTATGACAAGAGCACGGGCAAAGCCATTGCCGATGTGATCACGCTCCACGACGAAGTTATCGACGAAAACGCGCCCTATGAGATCTTTGACCCCGACCACATCTGGAAGCGCAAGACCGTGACGGATTTTCACGCGGTGAAACTGCAAGTACCGCTGTTTATTGACGGCGAATGTGTCTACACCTCCCCCTCTGTGCAGGAGATCCGCCGCTACTGCGAGGAACAGCTGGAGACGATCTGGGAAGAAGTCAAGCGTTTCGAGTTCCCGCACAAATATTATGTCGATCTCTCACAGCCTCTGTGGGACGAAAAACAGCGTCTGCTTCGCGAGGCATGCTCCGCCGCCAACGGTTAAATTGTTGTTTTTCACACAGTTTTCACAATTTCCTTGTATGCTGATGTATCATGCGGCATAAGAGGAGATGATCTTGTGGCAAAATGGATTTATATTGACAACGGCGATGAGCAACTGCTCCCCATCGTGGAAAACGCCTTGCGGGAGCACGGCTATCACACGGAGTCCGTTTCCTCAAGTACAGTCTCAGACCGAATTCGTGCCGATGTGGTACTGCGCTGTCAGAAAGCGCCCGATACCAACCGCCTGACACTCGGTGATCTCACGATGGATCTGGACAGTGTTACCGCCTATACCGATGACGGTGTCAACATCCACTTCACCCCGAATGAGTTTTCGATGCTCGCGTTTCTGATCCAAAACGCTCACCGCGCCGTGTCGCGCAGTGAACTGCTGGCAGTCGTATGGGGATATGAAAACAGCAACAACACCCGCGTTGCCGACGATACCGCCAAACGGTTACGGCGCAAGCTGACAGCCACGGCTGTCGCACTGGAAACGGTGTGGAACTTCGGCTTCCGTGTGCGTGAAAAATAAACCTTTCAAGGGTCTGTTTCAAAAACAGACCCTTTCTTTTTTTGCACCAATATGGTATACTGGCTTCACAAAGGAGGTGACGGTTCATGCTTTCACACGGCGCCTATGCGGTAATCAAACAACTCGAACAAGCAGGCTTTGAAGCCTTTGCGGTCGGAGGCTGTGTTCGGGATCTTTTGCGCGGGGTCACACCCGATGATGTCGACATCACAACCAGTGCACAACCCCAGCAGATGATGGATGCTCTTTCC
>JAZRTC010000106.1:0-13485 GCA_045651865.1 Acutalibacteraceae bacterium | reverse complement strand
TCACGGCATGGGCGCAGGCGCCAACCCCGATAAGGGCCAACGCGCTGCGGAAGAGAGCCGCGAGGAGATCGAGGCTGCGCTGAAGGGCACCGATATGGTGTTCATCACCGCCGGTATGGGCGGCGGCACCGGTACGGGTGCGGCTCCTGTTGTGGCGAGCATTGCTCGTGATCTCGGTATCCTCACCGTCGGCATCGTGACAAAGCCTTTCGGCTTTGAGGGTCGCCGTCGTCTTGAGCAAGCTGAAGCGGGTATCGCGAACCTCCGCGAGCATGTGGACAGCCTGCTTGTCATCCCCAACGAGCGCCTCAAGCTCATCAGCGAGCAGCGCATTACGCTTGCCAACGCTTTCAACATGGCGGATGATGTTCTCCGTCAGGGCGTGCAGTCCATCTCTGACCTCATCACCCAGCAGGCAATGGTCAACCTTGACTTTGCGGATGTGAGCGCGGTCATGAAGGACGCCGGCTATGCACATATGGGCTTCGGCCGTGCAGCAGGCAAGGAAAAGGCTTCCGACGCAGCTGAGCGCGCAATCGCCAGCCCCCTGCTTGAGACCTCCATCAAGGGTGCTCGCGGTGTCATCATCAACATCACCGCTTCCCCCGACATCGACCTCGAGGATGTCGATGTGGCAGCAAGCACCATCCAGAAGGCGGCGCATCCCGATGCGAACATCATCTGGGGTATGGCATTCGACGATACGCTCGACGACGAGATGGTCGTGACGGTCGTGGCAACCGGCTTTGACGAGAATGCAGGCGGCATCCCCGGCTCCACTCCGATGAGCTTTGCTTCGGCGGACGACGATGACGATTCGGGCTTCGGCGACATCATGCACCTGTTTGGCAGCAAGCACTAATCACACATAGTAAAAGACCTTGTACGGATTTCCGTACAAGGTCTTTTTTGTTTATCCTATAATCTCCTGTGCGTAACGCACGGTTTCCATGGCGTCTTTGGCATATTTATCCGCACCGATGCGGTCGGCATAATCCTGTGTCAGCACAGCACCGCCCACAACGACTTTGCACCAAGGAGCACTCTCACGAAGCTGTCGGATGGTTTCCTCCATTGCGGGAACGGTGGTGGTCATCAGGGCGCTGAGTCCCACAAGCGGCGCGTGATGGGCAATTGCCTGCGATACAACGGTTTCAGGCGGCACATCTTTGCCCAGATCGATCACGCGAAACCCGTAGTTTTCGAGAAGCAGCTTCACGATATTCTTGCCGATATCGTGAATATCGCCGTGTACGGTGGCAAGAATCACCGTACCGCTTGCTGTGGTGCTGTCACCACTCATGGTGGATTTGATCACTTCAAACGCGCTTTTGGCGGCTTCGGCGCTCATCAGCAACTGCGGCAAATACACAGTCTTTTTCTCAAAGCCGTCACCGACAATGTTCAGCGCGGGGATGATTTCCCCGTTGACAATCTCCAGCGCCGCCGTGTGTGTCAACAACTCCTTTGTCAGCGATGCCGCTTTATCCTGCAAGCCTTTGATGATGGCGTGTTGGAGTGCCGTTGCAGCATCTGTTGTAACCGATGCGGTCGTTGTCGCGGTCGCGGTCGTGACGGCAAATTCGTCGGCGTGGCGGATGTAGTCCGCGCAGTTTTCGTCCAGTCCTTTAAGCGCCTTGTACGCGTAATATACCTTCATCATATCCGCCGAGTGAGGGTTCATAATCGCGGCAGAAAGTCCCTCTTGCAACGCCATTGCAAAGAATGTGCTGTTGATCGCGTCGCGGCAGGGAAGTCCGAACGAGACATTGGATACACCCAGCGAAGTATGACAGCCGAGCGTGTGGCGGATGTGGTGAAGGGAAGCGAGCGTGGCAAGCGCCGCCTGATTATCCGCACTGACCGTCATGGCCAGTGTGTCAAAAATAATGTTGTGCTTGTCAATGCCGTATGCGGCGGCAGTCTGCAAAATGCGCTGTGCAATCGCAATGCGTCCCTGAGCGGTGTCAGGAATGCCGTTTTCATCCAGCGTCAGCGCGACCACCACACCGCCGTATTTTTTGACCAGCGGGAAGATTGCCGCCATGCTCTCCTGCTTGCCGTTGACCGAGTTGATGAGCGCCTTGCCATTGTACCGACGAAGTGCCGCTTCCATCGCCGCAGAATCAGCAGTATCGATCTGTAACGGCAGATCGAGGATTGCCTGCAATTCACAAACCGTGCGGGTAAGCATCGCTGTTTCGTCAATCTCGGGAAGACCGACATTGACATCCAGAATATGGACACCTTTTTCCTGTTGACGGATGCCTTCGTTGAGAATATAATCCATATCCTGTTCGACAAGTGCCTGCTTGAAGCGTTTTTTGCCCGTCGGGTTGATGCGCTCGCCGATCAGCACAGGTGTGTCCGAAAACACCACGGCGTGGGAATACGACGATACCATCGTCAGCGCTTTCTTTGTCACGGGTACGGGCGCGATCTTCGCCGCACGCTGTGCAAGCAAAGCGATATAGGTCGGTGTGGTGCCGCAGCATCCGCCGGCAACGCGCACACCCTTGTTCAGCAGTGAAGCGACCTCATCGGCAAATTCCTCAGGCGTGATATCAAACACGGTGTTGCCGTCCACCACCTTGGGAAGACCTGCGTTCGGTTTGAGAATCACGGGAATTGAGGCAACCGACAACAGTTCCTCCATGACCCCGCGAAGCTGTTTGGGGCCAAGGGAGCAGTTGGCGCCGATGGCGTCTGCTCCCAGTCCCTCTGCCATTGCGACCATCGCCGCAGGGGTAGCGCCTGTCATCAGCTTGCCGTCCTCGCCGTACGCGTTGGAAACGAGCACGGGCAGATTGCTGTTTTCCTTTGCCGCAAGAAGTGCCGCTTTGGTTTCATAGCTGTCGTTCATCGTTTCGATGAGAATGGCATCGACGCCGTATTTCACACCGAGCTTGACCGTCTTGGCAAAGATTGCGACCGTCTCTTCAAAATCAAGGTCGCCGAGCGGTTTTAACAGCTTGCCCGTCGGCCCGATATCCAGCGCGACAAAGCGCGGTTGTGTGCCGTCGCATTGTGCCTTTGCCGCATTGGCGTTGGCGACCGCGGCACAGATGATGCTCTCGAGCTCCTCATCCGAGAATTTGAGCGCATTGGCGCCAAAGGTGTTGGTGGAGACGATGTGACTGCCCGCATCGTAATAGGCTTTGTGCACCGCTGTGATGACTTCGGGACGGGTCAGATTCCACCGCTCCGGATATTCACCCGCCTGCAGTCCTTGTGCTTGCAAAAGCGTGCCCATTCCGCCATCCAGAATGACAATATGCTGTTGTAAAAATTCGCGGAAATTCATACTACACCTCATAAAAGAATATACCATCATTATACACCCGATGGCGTGAAAATCAAGAGAACGGTAAGAAAAAACACCGTACATCGTCGGATGTACGGTGTTTTTGATTATGTCCACAGCATCATAAATATCAGCAGGATGGCAAGGAAGCTGAAATTGAAAGCGGAAAACAGTCCTACATAATAGCCGCTTTTTTGCGGATTATGTTTGGTGTATTCACGGAAGGTGATCAGAGAAGCAAGCGAGGCGATCAGTGTACCGGTGCCACCGATGTTGACACCGACAAGCAGGTCGCGATAATTCTCCGTGAACTGGGACAGCAGAATCGCCGAGGGAACATTGCTGATGAACTGGCAGGACAGCGTGCTGAACAGCAGTGTGCTTTTGTTAAGAAGCAGGGAGAAGCCTTCGCGCACAAGCTCGATGCGTGCCATATTGCCTGCAAAGATGAAGAAGAACACGAATGTCAGTAAAAGCGGATAATCCACCTTGGCAAGAGCCTTTCGGTCGGCAAACAGCAACACAAGCGGAATGACGATCAGACCGATCCAGTAGGGGATGGTGCGAAACACAATGGCAATCGACAGCACAAACAGACACAGATACAGAATCGTCCGTCCGAGCGGCAACACCGTGTGATCCTCCTCCACAGTGAGCGGTTCGGGTTTGACAAATATAAGACAACAGACGGTGATAAGCACCACCGACAGCACAAAAGGCGGCGCCATAATGGTCATAAATTCGCCGTTGGGGATGTTGAACTTGGTGTACAGATAGAGGTTTTGCGGATTGCCGAAGGGTGTGAGCATACCGCCGAGATTGGCGGCGATATTCTGCATAATAAAGGTGAACGCCATATAGCGTTCTTTGCCCGTAGACGACAGCACAAAATAGCCAAGCGGTAAGAATGTCAGCAGTGCCATATCGTTGGCAATCAGCATGGATCCGATGAAGGTGATGTATACCAGCGCCAATATGCTCATTCGTGCGTTTTTGAACATCTGTACAATCTTTTTGGCGAGGGTATAGAAAAAGCGGATGTTGCGAAGCGCGCACACGACTGCCAGTACGCAGAACAGGCAGGTGAGCGTCTTGAAATCAAAGTAGGTCAGGTAGGTGGCATCGATCGGTACGAACACACTTGTTACAACGGCGGCAAGCAATGCCACCGACATCACAACATTGCGACGAAAGAAACGACCTACCGCGCGAATGGCAGTCATAACACATATCCGTCCTTTGCAAAAAAATCCAAAAGCATCGCTTATTATACAGCAGACGGGCGGTTTCGTCAACCAAAAAGAACAGGCACAGCAAGGAAAAACCTTGCTGTGCCCGTTTATAATCCTTAAAGAGATTCGTCAACGATGATGCCGCTTGTGGAGACATAGCCGTTGGAAATGGGGTCGACCGCCGAACCGTCAATGCGCACCTCAAAGTGCAGGTGAGGGCCTGTGGAGTTACCCGAACTGCCGACGGCTGCAATGGATTCGCCACCCGAGACACTCTGCCCTTCATAGACATACAACTCGGCGCAGTGGGCATACAGTGTGGTCACATTATAGCCGTTCGAGTCGGTACCGTGATCGATGATTACCGTCCAGCCGTATCCGCTCATCCAGTCGGCATAGGTCACAATGCCGTCACTGCCCGCGACAACCGCTGTGCCGTAGCATCCGCTGCCGCAGATATCGATACCGTTGTGCCATTTGCCCCAGCGGTATTTGTAGGTCGAGGAGATGTAGTTACAACTGGGAGCAGGCCAGTACATCGAGCCGCTGATATACGCCTGACCGCTTCCGACATTGCTGGCAATACTCTGGTCAATCTTTTCCTGCAGCGCCGCTTGATCTGCTTCGCTTTGTGCAATGGCGGCGTTGTAATAGTCGATATCCTGATTGAGCTTTTCGGTGACAGCATTTGCTTCGCTGTACAGTACATCCAGATCCATCTTCGCATTGTTCAGCTCAGTTTGCAGCTGGACAATCGGCTTGCGTTCTTCTTCGATCTGCTTCTTTTGCACTTCCAGTTCTGCTTTTTCGTTATTGATGACCTGCATTTCGCCTTCAAGCTTCTGCATCAACTTTTCGTTTTCCTGCGACAGGCGTTCCATCGCTTTTGCCTTGAGAAGATAATCCGAGAATCCGTCCGAGCGGATAACCATCTGCACAAGAGAAATCAGCGATCCTGTCTTGGACAGCGTACGCAGGCGATCCTGAAGCTGAGAAAACGCATCGGCAATTTCAGCTTCCTTTTCGGCAATGGATTGTTGCTTGAGAGCCAGCTGGTAATTTGCCTCTTCAATTTTGGCATCCTTTTCGTTCAGGAGCTTCTGATTGACCTCAATTTCCTGAACCTTCAGGTCGATCTGTTCGGAAATAACAGCTTTTTCCGCTTCCTGTTCCTGAAGGGTGGCAGCGGATTCGTTGCGAAGTCCCTCAAGCCGCTCCTGCTCAGCTTTAAGGGCATCTTTCTGACCACGGAGATCTTCTTCGCTTTCCTCGGCTGTTACCGCGAGAGGAGAAAATGCACCGTGCCACACAGAGGCACCGCTGAGAAGAACAGCTACCGCCAATATTGCGGAAGTCCATTTTATAAACGGTCGGGCGATAAAAGAGTGCGACTCTTTCATAGCACAACACCTACTTTCTGAATTCAAAAAATCAGGTTATATTAACCAAGCACATCAATGCCGTCTGTTGTGAGATAGCCGTTTGAAATGGGGTCGACCGCCTCATCATCCAGGTTGATCTGGAAATGCAGATGTGCACCGAAGGAATATCCCGTGTCACCGACAAGTCCGATCTGCTGACCGGCTGTAACAGTCTGGCCTTCATACACATCTACGCGACTGCAATGCGCATACACGGTGATCACGCGGCGGCCGTTGCCGTCGTAACCATGGTCGATCATCATATAGTAACCAAGGCCACCACCATAGCTGTCGTAGTCGTTGGCGATGGAGACAACACCGTCTGCGGCGGCAACAATGGGTTCACCCTCAGCATCCCCGTAACAGGCGATATCCAGCCCTTTGTGCCATTTGGGCGGTTGGCCCGGCAGTTGACGAAGTTTGAAGCTGCTGGTAATGACGCGGCAGGTAGGGGTAGGCCAGGTCATAGTACCGTCACCCGTGAAAGACAGATCGTCGTCGGGGATATATTCCTCGCCGTTTTCTTCGGCTTCCTTGCGGGCTTCTTCCTCTTCTGCGCGGATCTTCTCCAGCAGAGAGTCAATCTCATTCTGAATCGCTTGCTGCTCCTGTTCCATCTGAACAATTTGTTCATCAAGCCAGGCGACATTCTGAGCCATTTCCTGTGCCAGCGCGTCGGATTCGTTGTAGAGCTGCTGGAGAGACGCTTTGGCGGCTTCCATCTCTGTCCGTACGGCATCTGCCTGATTGCGCTCGATCTCCAGCGCGGCTTTGTCGGTCTTAAGTTTGTTTTTTGTCACATCGACCGCCGCGATATCCATCTCCAGCTGATCCATCACCGCCTGATCGTGTGCAGAGATGCGCTGGGACATTTTGAAGCCGATCAGGTAATCGGTGTAGGTGCTGTTGCCGAGTATAAACTGTATAAAGGACGACAGAATGCTTTTTTTGGAGATGGCTCGCAACCGCGTGCGAAGCGTCTGATATCGTGTCTGAATATCCTCTTCCAGTGTTTTAATAGAGGATTCTTTTTCGGCTATTTCCGCCTCGGTAGCGGCAATTTTGCTGTCCAGCTCCGAGAGAATTTGTTCGTGAATGGCGATCTCTTCGGATTTGGCGTCAATCTGTTGGCGGATGATGTTGCTTTGCGCCTGTTGCTCTTCCAGCGTGTCGGCGGCATCGTCGCGCTGAGCGGCAAGTTCTTCTTGCCTTACTTCCAGATCGTTTTTCTGAGAGTTCAAATCTTCAATAGATTCTTCGGCAAAAACCATAGGACTTGCCGAAAAACTGCTCAAGAGCATGCATACAGTCAGAAACAGAGCCGCTGTGCGAAGGAAACGCTTATGGAAATGTTTTGTCAAAACAGTACCTGCTTTCTCAGTATAACACAGGGTCAACCTAAAATATCGACCCATTCTGTCGAAAGGTATCCGTTGGAAACGGGATCAACAGCCACACCGTCGACCTGCACCTCAAAGTGGAGATGTGCACCGTAGGAGTTGCCGGTGTCGCCGACATAGCCGATGGTTTCGCCCGCTTCCACTTCCATACCTTCGTACACAAGAATTTCACTGCAGTGGGCGTAAACGGTGATGATGCGGCGACCTTCGCTGTCGTAGCCGTGGTCGATCATCATATACAGTCCGTAGCCGTCACCCCAAGTGTCATAGCGGTTGGCGTAGCGGACTTTACCTGCCGCAGCGGCAATGATGGGTTCACCTTCGGCATCGCCGTAGCAGGCGATATCCAGTCCGTTATGCCAGCGACCGAACTGTTCGCGATACTTGAAACTGCTGGTGATCACGCGACAGGTGGGAGTGGGCCACAGCATTTCTTCCACCGAACTATCGTCTTCGTAATCGGAATCAGAATCGTCTTCGTAATCGGAGTCATCCTCTTCCTCGGAAGAAGTGTCGTCGTCCTCCTCGTAATCAGAGTCGTCCGAACCGTCTTCGTAATCGGAACTGTCCTCGTCGGAGGAATCCTCGTCATCGGCATCACCGTTTTCGGCTTCTTCCTCTTCGCGGCGGGCTTCCTCTTCTTCCTGCTGACGGCGCTCCTCTTCTTCCTGGCGGCGCTTTTCTTCTTCTTCCAGACGGATCTGCTCCATCACATAATCAATGGAGTTTTGCAAAGCGGCCTGCTCCGCTTCGGCAGCGGCGATTTGCTCGTTAAGATACTCCACATCCGAGTACATGCGATCCGTCAGTGCATTGGCTTCGGCATACAACTGTTGCAGATCGGCTTTACCGTCTTCGAGTTCGGTCTGCACAGCCGCTGCTTGCGAATATTCAATCTCCAAGGCAGCTTTATCGGTTTTGAGCTTGTTGCGGGCAGTCTGTGCCGATTGCAGATTTTGCTCAATCTGTTGCATCAGTTGCTCGCTGCGTTTGGAGACTTGTTCGGACATTTTAAAGCCGATCAGATAATCGGCATAGGTTTTGCTGTTCAGGATCAACTGAATAAAAGAGAGAACACCGTTCCGTTGCGAAATTCTGCGAAGTTGAACACGCAGACGCTTCTGTTGGGAAGCGATTTCGGAATCCAGACCGGCAATCGCGCTGTCTTGCTCGGCGATGCTCGCGGTTTTGGCGGTAATGGCATCGTCAAGCGAGGTGAGCAATTGTTGATTGAGAGCGATTTCCCGGGATTTCGCATCGATCTGTTTGCGGATGATCTCGTTTTGGGCTTTTTGTTCTTCGAGAGAGTCAGCAGCCTCATCGCGTTGCTGAGCGAGCGATAACTGCTCTTGCTCCAAAGCTTCCTTTTGCGTGGTCAGATCTTCGATGGACTCCTCGGCACGCACAGCAGGAACGGGGATAAAGCCGTTCGGGCATACCGAAAGAAGCACCGCCGCACACAGCATCAGGCACAGCGCGCGAAGCACATACATATTTCGTTGTCTGCTTCTCGTAAGATCAGTCAACTGTGACACCACTTTCTTCTTTCAGATAACGGCTGATGGAAATACCGCTTCCGAGCATACCGGTGATCGTACCGATGAGCAGGAAACCGATAAGCAGTTCTGCCCACACGGGAACAGCGGCAAGCAAGCCGGCAACCGACATGGGAACAAACTGAATCTGTCCGATCGGAACGGTGATCAGTCGTGCATAGACAAAATAGAGGATACCGAAGGAGAGCGTACCCGCGCAGAAGCCGAGCACCATGCCTTCGACCATAAAAGGCAGTCGGATGAACGATTTGGTCGCACCGACGGATTTCATAATACCGATCTCAAGGCGACGGCTGTACACCGTCAGCTTGATGGTATTGGAGATGATGAACAGGGAGACAAACAGCAGCATAATGATGATGCAGCCGCCGATTTTGATGACAGCGTTGCGGATGGAGACGAGGACCTCGGCAACATCCTGATAATACGAAATGTCATCTACATGTTCGAGGGCACGGATCTGCTCAAGCGTCTGATCGGCAAGGGTCAGATCTACAAAGGTGACCTCATAGGCATCCAGCATCGGGTTGTTTTCACCCTGTAAGGACTCAAAGGTGGCATCGGGGATGTCCTTTTCCCAGTCAGAGAGGATATCCTCCTTGGGGATGAATGTAATTTCGCTGACATTGTTCAGCGCGCGCAGCTGATCGCCGAGTGCGGTCACTTGTGCATCATCGGCATTTTCGGTTGCCCATACGACGGCGATGTTCTGGCTGAACGCCCATTCAAAGCCGTGTTCCACATTGACGAACATCAGATAGGAAGCGCCCGACAGCAACAGGCAGGAGACCAGCACCAGAACAGAGGCAATGGACATAAAGCTGTTTTGTTTGATGTTGCGGAAGCCTTCTTTGATAAGATAGCCGACACTGCTCAGTTTCATTGTGCGTCACCTCCGTTTGCCTGATAGTCACTGGCGAAGTCTGCAAGCACCGCATCCACGGGATCCGCAACGGGCACAACAGGCTCCTGAATGGTATCCAGCACATCGGCAACCACATCGTTTGCCGCGGGAGCAGGCACTTCATAATCGTCGTCCTGCGGCACATCGGACACAACCGTACCGCCGTCAATGACGATCACACGGCGCTTGAACGCCTGCACCAGATCATGCTCGTGGGTAACAACCAGAATGGTCGTGCCGCGGCGGTTGATCTCGGTGAGAAGTTCCATAATCTCGTAAGACATCTCGGGGTCGATATTACCCGTGGGCTCGTCCGCGATGATGAGCGAGGGGTTGTTGACCAGCGCACGAGCCAAGCTGACGCGTTGCTGTTCACCGCCCGACAATTCCTGCGGGAAGCAACGGGCTTTGTTTTGCAGGCCCACCAGACCGAGGATGTAAGGCACGCGCTTGCGCACCTCGCGTTTGGAAGCGCCGGTCACGCGCATGGCAAATGCTACATTGTCAAACACATTCATCGTGGGGATCAGGCGGAAATCCTGAAACACGATGCCCATGGTGCGGCGAAGATAGGGGATCTCACGGCGCTTGAGCTTGGAAAGCTTGTAGCCGTTGACGATCACCTCACCCGCATTGGGAACCTCCTCACGCATAATGAGCTTGAGAAAGGTGGATTTACCGGCACCCGACGAGCCGACGATAAAGACAAACTCGCCTTTGTCGATGTTGATGTTGACATCGCGCAGCGCTTTTGTGCCGTTGTCGTATGTTTTATGCACACCTCTGAATTCGATCAAAGGAACGCACCTCCTTATTTTTTAACAAAAGCATTTGGGAATTTTTAGAAATTGTCTTCTTAAAAAACGAAATGCGGGCGACGGTGATCCCCGTCGCTCGCCTCGTTTGGCAATATCAGTATTTCACGGGGTTTGCCTGCAGATATTTTTTGACCATCAATGCCACTTTGAACACGATGGCGTCGTCAAATTCACGCAGATCAAGACCCGTCAGGCGCTTGATCTTCTCCAGACGGTACACCAGCGTGTTGCGGTGGACGAAGAGCTTGGGGGAGGTCTCCGAGACATTCAGGTTGTTTTCAAAGAAACGCTGAATGGTGAACAGTGTTTCCTGATCCAGTGCATCGATCGAGCTCTTTTTGAACACCTCGCGCAGGAACATTTCACACAGCGTGGTGGGGAGCTGATAGATCAGGCGGGCAATGCCCAGATTGTCATAGCTGCAGATCGTTTTTTCGGTGTCAAACACCTTACCGACTTCCAGCGCAACCTGTGCTTCCTTGAAGGAGCGGGCAAGGTCTTTGATACCTTCGACAACCGTACCGATGCCGACGGTGGCAGGGGTATAGAACTCGCTGCCGAGGGTGTCGACGATGGAGCGTGCGAGCTTCTCCAGGTGTGCGGAGTCAATGTTGGAGCGCACTTCCTTGACGAGTGCAATATCGTTCTCACTGATGTTGATGACAAAATCCTTCGTCTTGTCGGGGAAGAGGTTTTGCACCACATCAAAGGTGGAGATATCGGTGCGGTTTGCCACACGGATGAGCAGTACCACGCGGCTGACATCGTTGTTAAAATGCAGTTCGCGGGCTTTCAGATAGATATCACCGGGCAGAATGTTGTCAAGAATGATGTTCTTAACAAAGTTGCCGCGGTCATATTTCTCGTCGTAGTATTGCTTGATGCTGGAAAGCGAGACCGACAGGAGCGACGCATATTTTTCGGCTTGCTCGTCCGTGCCGCTGACAAACAGAATGTACTCAGCGTGGGGGCGGGAACCGAAGGTCTTGTAGGTGTAGTCGCCGCTGACAAAAGTTTCGGTCTCATAGAACGAGTCGGAATTCACAGCGGTGCTCATTTCGCCGATGCGACCGAGATCGCTGCAGGCGATGATGGCGGAGGTCTCGTCGATCACACCGATGGTGCGGTCAATCGCATCACGCATCTGATGAACGACGCCTTGGAATAATCTGTTCGACATAAGACAATCTCCTCACTATATAGATTTACATTGTATACTTCGTTTTTTGTTATGCGGGGTATGCCCGCAATATTCCTAGCTATCATTGTACACAATTTCTCGGGAAATTTCAAGGAAAAATACCGAATTTCGCGCAAAAAAACGATGTCTTTTTCGTAATATTTACGGATTCTTTATATATTTGGAAGATTATGGAGGTGCAGAAAGGCAAAAAAGCACCGCCTGCTTTGAAAACAGGCGGTGCAATCTATACATCTTAGTTGCAGATGGTTTGCTCGGTGTCCTTGTCGAACAGGTGGATCTTGTCGTTCGAAAGAGCAATCGAAACATTCTCATCACCCGGGCGAGCGGTGGAGGTGGGCTCAACGCGGGCAGTGAAGTTGAAGGTGTTGACATCGAGGTACAGGAAGGTTTCAGCACCCATAAGCTCGGTAACTTCGACTTTAGCGGGCACGATGCAATCCTTGTACTCTTCGAGCAGACGGGGCTCGTCGTGGACATCCTCAGGACGGATACCCATCACGATTTCCTTGCCGACATACGCGTCCAGAGCGCCGTCAGCGTTCTTGGATGCGGGCAGCGGGATGCGATACTTGATCTCGCGCTTCGTCTTGGTAGCCTCGGTGCCGAATTCCACAAAGAAGGTGTCGCCTTCCTTGATGAGCTTCGAGTCGATGAAGTTCATCTGCGGGCTGCCGATGAAGCCTGCCACGAACATGTTGCAGGGCTTGTCATACAGGTATTGCGGGGTGTTGACCTGCTGGATCAGACCGTCCTTCATAACGACGATGCGGTCGCCCATGGTCATAGCCTCGGTCTGGTCGTGGGTAACATAGATGAAGGTGGTGCCGAGCTTCTGGTGGAGCTTGGAGATCTCCGTACGCATCTGAGCACGGAGCTTTGCGTCCAGGTTGGAGAGCGGCTCGTCAAGCAGGAAGACCTTGGGCTCACGCACGATCGCACGACCGAGCGCAACACGCTGACGCTGACCACCGGAGAGAGCCTTCGGCTTACGGTCGAGCAGGTGAGCGATGTCGAGGATGCGGGCAGCCTCTTCCACGCGGCGCTTAATCTGATCTTTCGGGGTCTTGCGGAGCTTCAGACCGAATGCCATGTTGTCAAACACGGTCATATGCGGATACAGAGCGTAGTTCTGGAACACCATCGCGATGTCGCGATCTTTCGGAGCAACGGTGTTGACCAAACGGTCGCCGATGTGAAGTTCGCCCTCGGAGATCTCTTCGAGGCCGGCGATCATACGCAGGGTGGTGGATTTACCGCAACCGGAAGGACCGACCAGGATGATGAACTCCTTGTCCTTGATCTCAAGGTTGAAGTCCGAGACTGCGGTGACACCGCCGGGGTAACGCTTGTAAATGTTTTTAAGAGACAAGCTTGCCATTGTAACAAACCTCCTAAGATGTTGATACGTTGCGTTTCCGTCGCCGGATCCCGCAACGATTTTATATCGTACATATACTATACCAAATTTTTCGAAGAATAGCCATACTTGGAATTTACAAAGTTTTGGCGGGAAGTTTATCTAAAACAACTAAAAAATTGCCGATGTTCATAAAACCGTTACCGAAAAACTGTCATTGCTTCCTCTTCGGTCAGCAGACGAAACTCACCGGGGTTGAGTGTTTTGTCGAGGGCGAGTCCGCCCATTG
>JAZRTC010000105.1:0-2069 GCA_045651865.1 Acutalibacteraceae bacterium | reverse complement strand
CTGCCGTCAACAAAAAGAAAAGCGGGTGCTCATTCGAGCACCCGCAGGACAAGTAAATATTTAATCTTTTTTCGGTTTTGGTGTTTCTTTTGTACCAAAGGAATATCGATTATATTCCTCCATAGCCTTGATTGCTTCTTCCGGAGCCTCGGTCGTCGGAACATAGCCAACCCCTTTTACAAATTTGTACCAGTCATGATGCGGTCTAAAAAAAGCATAATTTTTATCAATACGCATTAAAAAATACCTTCCTTTCTTAACAACTGGATTATAGCATGATTTTTATCATGACGCAACAAGGAATTAATTTCTGCTACAACTTCAGAATAAAGACCGTCATTGTTTAGCGTTGAAGCATATAAAGAAATATTATTTTCAATAAATAAATCAAATGCTGTACCTTGTACATCAGCTTCTTTCTGCAAGAGATACATTATTCGCCGCTTCAGACGCGGGTTGGATTTATCGATGATGTGTCCCATCTCATGAGCAATCACGCTACGATAATCTGTACCTTTTACAAGGTGTCCTGTGGCGGCAGACGCGTTATATTCTTTATTCATATACTCACTATCATCAAACATAAATTTGTTTAATGTAATTGTTTTACCGTTTGTTACTGCAAACGCATCCACATCCACCTTACTATTATCGCCATGATAACCAAGAACATTATCGTACATAAGAATAGGCTTCGGTGCTCCCGATTGTTTATACAATTCACTCGCTTCCTGTTTCTCTACCTCCAAAATTAAATTCTTCAAAACTCCTACATCGCCGCAGTATGTTTCAAAGCCACCGGTTGTGTTGCCAACAACACCGATCTGCACATTGTATGTTTTTGCAAAACCCAAAACCTCTGTTAATTGTTCCTTTGTGATCGGATCACCAACCGAACGAGTATCTGTATACGCACGGGGCAAATTGTTTCGCAGATAACCGGAAGTGCTTTCTGAATCGCTGTCTGTATCTGCTTTATTTGATCTGCCATTTGCTATGTTCTCGGGTGTATATTTCCTGCCTGCCATACCCGCGGTAAAAGCTTCAGCAAGTTCGGCAATCGATGGATCAGTAGTCGGAGCGATAGGTTCTATGGCTTTTGGCACATACCTTCTCCCCTCAACACCCGCTTTTGCCGCTTCAATCAATTCTTCGACACTAGCTTCAGTTTGGGTTGTTTGCCGCGGGGCGTCGGGGTCGCCGCCCCCTCCGTTGGGTTGAGACGGTGTTGATTTGGGTGTGTTGACCGTGGGTGTTTTCACATCAGGAGGCACAACAGACGCGTGGGACGGTGCTTGGGCGGCGAGCATTTCGTGTGTACGGATGTCCAGATCGGTGATGTTGGATAAATCCGGCAAGGGTGCGGCGTTGTAGGGTGGTTCGGCGGCGGGTTTGATAGCGGTTTTGGTGTCAATTTTTGTGTCGGTTTGTGACTGCGAAACTCCCCCAGTCACGGCATTCGCCGTGCCAGCCCCCTCGGCGAGGGGGCCAAGGTTTGTCGTATTTGTTTTCCCGACGGTCATCGCGTCATAGACTGCCGCGTACAGTTCGCCGACACGGTAGGTTCCCGAATTCTCGTCCACAACCTGCGACAGACGGTACGCTTCGCTGTCTTTGGGCATCAAAGATGCGAGATCTTTCAGTCCCGTCAAACTGCCGTTGTCCAGAATCACCGCACCGACCTTTTGCGTGTCGATATCGGAGGCGATTATGTCGCCACCTTCCAGCAAGCCCGCCGTAATACCACCAATAATGAACGATTCCGCAACCGCTTCCCAGTTGACACCCTCCGTGTGACCGAGCGCAACCGTTTCAAACAGCGGGTTGAGCAATTCCTGCAACGCTTCTTCGCTACCCTCGGCAACCATCTTCGTGCCGAACTTGAGTGATACACGCGCAAAGGCATTGTCGATGCCGTCGATGGCTTTGAGCACCTGCTTGGTGCCGACACCGCCGAGCTTACCAATGCCGCCGAGCACCAACTGCAAACCGGCCTCCGACGCACCGACCAATGTCGAATACATCCGCGCCTGCCCTTTTTCATAGCCGCTGTTGACGGCGGCGGTATA
>JAZRTC010000104.1:0-12117 GCA_045651865.1 Acutalibacteraceae bacterium | reverse complement strand
AGCAAAGAATCAGTTTCTGCGAGGATGTGACCGAGGGCCGCAACCGCAAGTACAAGTCCCAGAAGACCTGCGCTCTGAATCATTTCGTTTCTGTTTTTGTTATGTTCTCCGTTTCTGTATTTCATCATTTTCCGTCCTCCTGTGCTTGATTTCTTTGTTATTTATGGTTATATAATACCCGCATAGGTGTACGATAAAACGGACTTAAGTATATAAAATACAGGAGATAAATGAAATTTTAAATGCAATTTTTTCTTGATTACTTCTCTTGCAAACTTGCATTTACTTTTGCAAACGCTGTATTTATCCTCACTATAATAATTAGAAACTTTTTTATTGAAGTGAAGAGTAGTAATTGATAAAATACAGTAAAGGTATTTGGATTTGATCGAGAAAGATAATTTGGAATTGGGAGGAATGCATGGTGGTTATTGAAACTGAACGTTTGTACTTAAGAGAAATGACAGAGAATGATTTTGATGCTCTGTACAAAGTATTGGCAGATTCAGATATCATGCAACATTATCCATATACATTTGACGAATCCAAAGTAAGAAACTGGATACAGCGAAACATAGATAGGTATCAGATATTGGGCTTTGGACTGTGGGCAGTTTGCTTGAAAGAAACAGACGAAATGATAGGTGATTGTGGGTTAACAATGCAGCTTATCAATGGTCAAATAAAACCTGAAATCGGTTACCATATTAGAGCTGATAAACAAAGAAAAGGATACGCTAAGGAAGCGGCAAGTGCAGTCAGAGATTGGACCTTCAACAATACACCCTTTAACATCGTTTATTCTTATATGAAATATACCAATGAGCCATCGTATAAGACTGCAATATCCTGGGGATGTAAACAAGTTGATGAGTTTGAAGATGACATGAATGAAATCACAAAAGTATTTGCGATTTCGAGAGACGAATGGACTAACCGATAAATTCCAATTTGTCTAACTCCTCAGTATGGTTTCACTTTCGTTGCTATGGTTTCATTTTGGGGTGAAACCCTATGAAACCCTTTTGAAACCGTATCAATATTATCAATTCAATTCAAACACAAAAAGCAGAGGCATCGCCTCTGCTTTTTGTGTTATTTTAATTCACAGAATCCAACCTGCACAGATACTGTTTTTTCGATATTCTTAATTCTGTATTTGCATCTTGCAAAATTGAAGAAGAAGGTGTATACTTAGTCGTCTGCAAAAAAATGTCTAAAAAGAGGTGTTGAAAATGCGTGAGTTTTTCGGCTTTGGCGGCTATCAGCGTCAAGCGGAAGGATTTATGTCGTGGCAACATTTAACCTTTGTAACATTCTTGATGCTGGTGATGATCGCGCTTGCGATGTATCTCGGAAAGCAATACCGTCATCGCTCGATGCGTGAGAAGAACAAGGTGCTGATCGTGTCGGCGATTCTGATTGATGCGGCAGAGCTGTTCAAAATCATCTTGCTCTGTTTTCGCCAGAACGACCCGATGCACTGGCTGTATGAACTGCCGCTTTTTTTGTGCAGTGTTCAGCTCATTGCAATGCCGCTGGCGGCGTTCACCAAAGGTCGGCTCCGCGAAGCGTCGCTGGATTTTGTGCTGATTTTCGGCTTGCTTGGTGCGGTTCTGGGAACTTACGGTGCGGGGCAGAACTACGGTTGCTATCCCGTCTTGTCGTTTGACAATGTCGTGTCCGGCTTCACGCACGCGTTGTCGGGTTTTGCATCGCTGTATATACTGATCAGCAATATGGCAAGTATGCAACGCCGCAACATCGGCATCACCTTCTCGATTTTGTTCGGCTTCTGCGGTGCGGCATACATAGCGAATATCCTTCTTGATTACAACTATATGTTCCTGATGCGCGGCGACGGCACACCCTATGATATCCTGTTCAATTTTGTGGACGGCAGTGAAGTGCTGTATCCGCTGGGCGTTGTGCTTATGTTTGTGATGTATATTTCGGTGTTCTATGCCGTATACTTTTTCAAGCAAAAATCAACCGTTTCGTCTTCGGTGCATGTACATTAAATCAAAAAAATCCCTTGTCGAAAAATATTCGCCAAGGGATTTTTTATATGTTCCTCTTGACAAAACCTAACGGGTGATATACACTATAATTAACAATTAGGTTAAATGTTAAACAAGGGAGGATGTTTATGGGCTTGCAGCAAACGCTTCGGGCGCTGGCGGATCCGATCCGTCGCGAGATCCTTAATTTACTCAAGAGCGGGCGATTGTCCGCCGGAGAGATCACCGAGCATTTTACCGTAACGGCGGCGGCGGTCTCGCGGCATTTATCGGTGCTCAAAGAAGCGGATCTTATCCGCGACACCCGCGAAGGAAAATTCATTTATTATGAGATCAACACATCCGTGCTGGAAGAAACGATGCTGTGGATCGCCGATCTGAAGGGAGAGAGTCTGAAATGATCAAAAAACATTGGCGAAAATTATTGTTTGCGTCGCTGATTATCCTGTTGCCGATCGCGGCGGGGATGGTGCTGTGGTATGAATTGCCCGCATCCATGGCCACGCATTGGGGTGTTTCATCCGAAGCAAACGGTTACAGCTCCAAAGCGTTTGCGGTATTTGGCTTGCCGCTGATCTTGCTGGCGGCATTCTGGCTTTGTGTGTGGGCTTCGGCAAAAGACCCCAAAAATAAGGATCAGAATGCCAAGGCGTTCGGCATGGTGATCTGGCTTTTGCCTGTGTTATCCTGCTTTGTAAACGGTATCATCTATGCGGTGGCGCTTGGCGCAACACCGAATTTGTCGATGCTTCTCAGCGTGTTGTTCGGTGCAATGTTTATTGCGATAGGCAACTATATGCCCAAATGCAAGCAGAATTTTACCCTCGGTATCAAGATTCGTCCGACACTTGAGAGTGAGGATAATTGGAATGCGACGCATCGCGTGGCGGGAAAGCTGTGGTTCTTTGGCGGTATTGCTGTTCTCGGTTGTGCGTTTTTGCCTAAAAAGATCGCGGTTGCGGTGGTGTTTGCAATGATAGCTGCTTTTGTCGCCGTGCCGGTTATCTATTCGTATGCCTATCGCCGCAAACAGCTTCGATCAAAGAAAAACGATATCAAACCGATCGAAAAAACCACACAGACCAAAATCGGCGTATGGGTGTCGGCGATTGTTGTACCGCTGATTTTGATTCTGGTCGCGGTGCTGATGTTCACGGGTGATATCTATGCAACGATCGAAGGCGACAATCTGATTATCCGCGCAACCTATATGGAGCAAAGCGTGTTGCCGCTTAGCCAGCTCCATCATATTCAGTATACCGAGGATCATGATGCAGGATCGCGCGTATACGGCTTCCAGAGCGCAAAATTAAAGCTTGGTATGTATCAAAACGATCTGTACGGCTTGTATACGATGTATTCGTATACAAACTCGGATTTCCATATCCTTATCAACGACGGCGACCGTGTGCTGGTGCTGGCGCTGAAGGATACGGAAACGACCAAAGCATTTTATGAAGAATTGAAAGGTCTGGTTGGATGAATGCCATAGAAACGATCGCATTGACCAAATATTACGGCAAAACGCGTGGCATCACCGATGTCAGCATCACTGTGGAACAAGGTCAATTCTTCGGCTTTATCGGCCCAAACGGTGCCGGCAAATCCACCACAATCCGTACACTGCTGGGGTTGATTGCCCCGACAAGCGGGCAGGCATCGGTGCTCGGGTTGGATATCCGCGCTGACCGCCAAGAGATTTTAAAGCGCGTCGGGTATCTGCCCGGTGAGGCGACCTTCTATCACGGGATGCGTGTGCGGGATATCCTCACGCTATCGGCAAAGCTTCGCGGTGTGGATTGCAGGAAAAGGGCAGAGGAGCTGTGCGAGCGGTTGGCGCTTGATCCCACGCGCCGCGTGGAGGAACTGTCGCTTGGTAACCGCAAAAAAGTTGGCATTGTCTGTGCATTTCAGCATGATCCTGAGCTGTATATTCTCGATGAGCCGACGAGCGGTCTTGATCCGCTGATGCAACGCGAGTTTTACGATATCCTGCGCGAACGCAATGAAAACGGCGCTACGGTCTTTTTATCGTCACATATTTTGTCAGAGGTCGAGCGATATTGCTCTCATGCCGCCGTGATCCGCGACGGCAGGATTCTCCTTTGCGACAGCGTGTCAAAGCTCGGTCACGCGGGAGTCAAGCGTGTGACGCTTCGCGGTGTCGCGGAACTTCCCGTTGTTGACGGTGCACGGGATTGCCGCTTTGTCAATGACAGCGCGACCTTTTTGTACAGCGGTGAGCCGCATGAGCTTCTTCGTTGTCTGTCGGCGATTCCTTTTGAAGACATTGTGATCACCGATCCCGTTCTGGAAGAGGTATTCCTGCATTTCTATCAGAAGGAGGCGAGCACACAATGATTCTCTTTTTTCACGAATTGAGGCGCGGTCGCCTGTCGCTGATCATCTGGACGGCGGCAATCGCGTTTATGCTCGGTGTCTGTGTGCTGATCTATCCCGAGATGAAATCGCAGATGGCAGAGGTATCGCAGGTGTTCTCCGAGATGGGTAGCTTCTCGGAAGCATTTGGTATGGATCAGCTCAACTTCGGTGAATTTATGGGCTATTTCGGTATCGAGTGCGGCAACACCCTCGGGATCGGCGGTGCATTGTTCGCCGCGATTACGGGTGTGACAGCGCTTGCCAAAGAGGAAAAGGATCGCACCGCGGAATTTTTGCTGACTCATCCGGTGTCGAGAGCGACGGTTGTCGCACAAAAACTGCTTGCGGTTCTCACGCAGATCGTGATTTTTCACACGGTCGTTGCCACTGTGACGGCACTGGGCATCCTTGCCATCGGCGAAGATGTCGAGATCAAGACGGTTGTGCTGCTGATGCTGTCCTATATGCTTCTGGAAATCGAGATTGCGTTCATTACATTCGGGGTTTCGGCGTTTCTCAAGAGCAACGGGCTTGGAATCGGCATGGGACTGGCACTGATGCTGTATTTTGTGAACATCGTGTCCAACCTGACCGAAGAAGCGGAATTTCTCAAATATATCACGCCGTTCAGTTATACCGACAGTGCGTATATTGTCAATGAGCAGGCGTTGAAACCCGAATATCTCGCTGTCGGCGCGGCATTGACCGTTCTGGGTATTGCGGCAGTCTTTTGGAAGTATACAAGAAAAGATATTGCATAAAGAAAGCGTGCAGGAATCTTGTGGCAACATCGTAGGGCGCGCAGCCCTCTGCGCGCCGTGTGGAAAATATTGTGCTAGGCTGGGGTATCGTCTTTACTATAGATAGAACCTCTGTCCCTGCAATTGGAGTGGCTTTTTAACAAAAACCGCAGGTATCAAGCGATACCTGCGGTTTTGGCTATCAATTTTCTGTACACGGTTTCCACCATCCAAGGCTCGGTGGAGGCGCGGCACGCGTCCTCAAACGCAAACCATTTCACACCTGTGTTTTCGTTTTCGTTGACGCTGAGCAAGGATGTTTCATCAGCAACGGCGAGGTAGGTAACATTGAGGTGCAGGTGGCTGGGAATGTATACCCCTTTTTTGAAATGTCCGTTGACGGGCAAAATCTCCAGACTGAAGATTCCGTCACCGATGATACGCGCATCGGCAACCCCCGTTTCTTCCGAAAGCTCGCGCAAAGCAACCGCCTTCAGGTCAGAGTCCCCGTCGGCGTGACCGCCGATCCACGACCACGAATCGTACACCTTGTGATACACCATCAGCGTTTTGGTAAATTCTTTATTGACTGTCCACGCCGAAACGGTGATATGCGCCGTGGCATCGTTTCGGGAGAGGCAGTCGGGATGCGCGGCAAGATATTGCAAAATCAGCTCCTGATCGCGCGCCTCCTGCTCGTTTACGGGAACAAAGGCGTGGAGTTCTTCGCTTAGTGTTTTGGGTGTGGAAAAGTGAACCGTGTCTTTTTGGCTGCATCCGGCTCGACCGCCGCCTGCACAGGCGCATGCACACGCACACGCACATCCGCCGCCACCTGAGAAACCACCGTGATGATGAGTGGTGCTGTTGGTATACGCGGCTGCGTGATAGCGTGGGTTGGCGCGTCCATAGGTGTGGATGGGATGACCGTAACCTGACAGAAATCCGCGTCCGCGACCGTAGGAAACATAGCTGTCGACGATGATTACTTCCAATACGGCGAGCAACGCAATCGGTAGACAAAGCAGGATGCTCAGAGTGATCTTATCTTCCCGAAGACCATTGAATGCACCGCTGTCATCAAATGGGATGTAGGCAACGGTTTGGGCATCTGTAAAGGTGTCTTCCTCATATCGCACAGTCATCATTTGGTAGTCTCCGCATTCCAGACTTCCTTCCCAGATGTAATATCCGTCCGCACACGACTGTGCAGTGAAGGCACCATCCTGCGATTTCCAGCGGAAGGTGTAATGCTCTACGGGGATTTCGTTGAACCAGCACGGAACAAACTCATAAAAATAGCCGTTAATATCACGGCACAGCATCTCTTCTTGATGAACTTTAAACGAGAGGTTGATCGTGCCAGTATAATAGTAATTGTTGAAATGCAATTCCAACGCCGTGTAGCCGTCGTTGACAATGTGTTTTTTCTTAGTAACAAACTCGGAGACTGTATCGGGATAAACCGTGTAATGTTCGTTTGCCATACCGATGGAGACCCATGACAGCGGCTCAGATGCATCGACAACTTCCCACACAAGATCATAGGCGATATCCAGCGTGCCGTCTTCGTGAGGTTCGACTGTAACGGTATAGTCTTTGATGATATCTTTGGGTGTCGGCGAGTAACTGATCATCACCGCAATAAGGGCGATTTGTGCAAGTAACAGGACGGCAAGCAAAATGGTGTTGCCTACAGGAAAAGTACGACTCTTGAGAACATACTCCCGCGAGAAGTTGTACTTCTTTTTCTTTTTGCTCAATGCTTGCCGACCTCCTTTCGGGTGCGGAACGGACACGCGAGAGCTTGTGCGTCGTCCTTTGTGCGGAGTGCTTTGCAGGTCGGATGATGCCAGATATCCTCAAAGCGGTCAGTGAGGATGTTTCCGAGTTTCGCATCACCGCACAGCCAGCTCTGGCATGGAACAACCGTGCCGTCAGGTGCAATTGCCATATTGCTCAGAGCCGCACCGCACATCGGAACATTCATACCCATTGCCTCCAGGGCATTACAGTCGATAAGACCGGGAGAGGTAAAGTCGATCTCCATTTCGTGACAATCGCAAAAGGTTTTGGCGTCACGGAGAATGGTGGTCAGTTCATCCGTGGTTAAGTCGTAATCGTTATAGGATGCGTCAGCTGCACCGGTGCAGATCAGTCCGCTTGCCGTTACAAAACGCACTCCGAGAGACTGCACAAAGCGAAGTGTATCATCGTAGTCGCGGTTAAGGCGGCAAAGCGGCGTGTTGATGCTGATATCCAGTCCTGCATCCACTGCGTTGCGGATGCCCTGCACGGTGTCGCTGAAATGCTTGCCGCCCACCAGTTCGTTATGTACGGCTTCGTTGTGGGAATACAGCGTGACTTGTACGCTGTCCAGTCCCGCTTCCTTTAGTGTTTGTGCGAGGGCAGGGGTCAGTCGAATACCATTGGTGTTCAGTCTTGTGATCATGTGCTTGGCATGTGCGACAAGTTCGGCAAGGTCGTCGCGCATTGTTGGTTCACCGCCGGTAAAGGTGACCATCGGTACGCGTGCCTTATTTAGGCGATCAATGGCCGTTTTCCACGATGCAGTATCAAGTTCGGCGCTACCGCTTTGGGGTTGCCCCGCTGCGTAGCAGAAATGGCATTGCTGGTTACAGTTCCAGCGGCCATCCTCGGTTGTCATTGCGCTGATCATCAGATCCATACGGTGCGGCGCAGTCATCTGATCGGCGTATGCCCGAAGCGACAGTTTTTTAAGTTCAATTTGCGGATCGTTCCCGTGCGCTACGGTGAACAGTACGCGCAAGATCTCATCGAGATCCTCTTGCATTTCGGCCTTTGAGACAGCGGGAAAGAGTTTTTGGGTGCGGTCAACGGTGTTGCGAAAGATGGCATCGCCGTCTTCTGGTGAGATGGGTTTGCTGTCAAAGCGATTGACTTCGTCTATGAAATACCATAACAGCAATGCCCACGCATAGCCGATGGGGAGTAGATAATAACCGTTTAAAATCACAATATAAGACTGCGGGCGAAGCCACGAAAACCGCGGTGGGATCAGGTGAATCCGCACAACCCCTGGTCCGTTCGGATTAAATGTACAGTGCTTCACACCGTCCTGAAAGAGCTGTTTTCGTATTTTAGCATGTCGGAAAAACACAGGATGTCCCCCCTGAAACGGATTATTGTATTTAGTATAATATAAATACCACGGAATAGCAAGGTGTTTCGCAGGATGCTGACGAACAAACCCGATCGGGTTTGAGGTTTGAGTTGACAAATTGCCACCGGTGTGATATACTCGTCTCACAATTTAAGAGTTCGCTCTTGTTTTTATCGATGGTTTAAGATCTCAGGGAGAGGTCTGCCTGTTGATCAAAACAAGGCTTTTTTTATTGCCTTGATTTGATTGCGGGAATAAACCGTTGTACTAAAAAACAGGAGGAATCATCTATGAGTTATTATTCCAACCCCACCGCCAATAAGGCAATCGGCTCGGTCGACGGCGAAATCCGCCGCGCACAGAAAGAGGCAAAGAGGCTTCGCGAACGGTGCGAAAACGGCGAGGACATTACTTGTTCGCTTGCAAAAGCGCGCAAGCGCTATGTCGGGCTGTTCCGGCAGGTGTTCGAAATCGAGCTTGCCAAACCGCCGCAGGTAAAAGAGGAAGAGGAGCAAACAAACTGAAAAAGCGGTGCGCTGATACACAGCGCACCGCTTTTCTGTTAATAGTGATATTGCTTTTTCTTGACAATCAGGCACAGCGCCGTGATGCCGGCAGAGATCAGCTCTGCCACAACAACCGATGCCCAGATGCCGTCCAGTTCCCAGATCAGCGGCAATAACAGCACCGCCGCCACCTCAAATACAAGGGTGCGCAAAAAGGCAATGACCGCTGAAATGGCACCGTTGTTCAGTGCCGTAAAGAACGATGAACCGAAAATGGAAAAGCCCGCAAACAGGAACGAGAAGGAGAAAATCCGAAAGCCTCTGACTGTCATCGAATACAGCTCGTCGGAATACCCGACAAAGAGTTTGGAAAACGGCACGGCAAGCACCTGCGACAGGATAAGCATCGTGACCGCACTGATCATAATGACCGCGATGCTTTTCTTTCGCAGATTGCGAAGCTCGTCGTGATTCTGTGCGCCGTAGTGAAAGCCGATCACAGGTGCCACGCCGACGGAATAACCGATGAAGATCGACAAAAACACAAAGTTAATGTACATCAGCACGCCGTAGGCGGCAACACCGTCTTCGCCTGCATATCGCAGAAGCTGTATGTTGAACAGCATCACGACCAGCGACATGGATATGTTGCTGAGCAACTCCGACGAACCGTTGGTGCATGCTTTCAGAAGCGATCGTCCGTCAAACTGCGGGCGGCGCAGGCGGAGCAGGCTGGTGTTTTTGCGACCGAAATACACAAGCGGAATCACGCCGCCCAGCACTTGACTCGTCGCCGTGGCGATTGCCGCACCCGCAAGACCGAGCGGGATGATGGCGGTGAGCAAGGCGTCCAGCACCATGTTGGTGACACCTGCGGCAACGGTGGAGGCAAGACCGAGCTGCGGCTTTTCCGCTGTGATAAAAAAGCTCTGAAATTCAAACTGCAGCATCAGAAAGGGGAGTGCCAACAGGATGATGCGACCATAGGATACGCAGTCCTCCAGCATTTGCCCCTCAGCTCCGAGCAATGTTGCTACGGGACGGAGGCAAACGATGCCTGCAATCGCAACCACGACACCGATCAATAGGGTGATGTACACAAACATCGAAAACAGCCGTTGCGCTTTGTCGTTGTCACCCATACCGAGTGTCTTGGAGATGAGCGCACTGCCGCCTGCGCCGAGCATAAAGCCAATGGCACCCAGCATCATCAGAAACGGCATGATAAAATTGACAGCAGCAAACGGTGTCTGCCCGACAAAATTTGACACAAACAGTCCGTCCACCACACCGTATATAGATGTGAAGATCATCATGATGATCGACGGCAGTGTAAAGCGGATGAGTCGTCGGTAATTGAAATGATCGGATAATTGAATATTCATAGGGTACTCCTCAGTTGTTGGTATACCGTTTCGCCGGTTTCACCGATCCGGCGGCGTTCGGCTTCGCTCACGGTGCGGATTACACGCTTTTGGGGCAGTCCCCACACATCAAACCACCGTGGCCCGATCCATTCACAGTCATCGCACGATTCATATACACCGCGGAGAATGGATAAACACGCTGTTTTCGGTTTCATAAAGATCACCTTCATCGGATGCTTGATGACAGCAAACAGCCACGGCGGATAGTGCGCGGTGATGTTGGTGAAAGTGATACCGGGATGGGTCACGGAAAGGGTGACGCTGTGGTCGTCTTTAAACAGTTCGTACAGCGCAAACATCAGGTAGCGTTTGGCGTTGCCGTACACCTTGGATGCCTGTTTTCGTGAGGCAAAGTCAATGTCGTTGGGATCGGTTTTTGAATAGCGATGCGCAATACTGCCGACGATCACAACGCGCCCGCGTCTTGTGCGCAAATCGGGCAGAAGTTCGCGGATCATATAATACGGGGATGCAAAGTTGATCTGAAACACATTATCATATCCCGTTGCACAAATGCGGCGGGGAATACTGTAAGCACCCGCGTTGTGAATGAAGGCATCAAGCGGAAGTGATTTCAGTTGTTCGGTGACAGTGGCAACGGCGGCAACATCTTCCAGATCCACTTGCAGACAGCGTACATCCGCACGGTAGGTTTCGGTGAGCTCGCGGCGCAACCGTTCGCTTTTATCGGGATTGCGGTCAAGCAGGATCAGGGATGCCCCCAGCTGTGCGAGATAGCGGCAAAGCTCTTGTCCCAGTCCGCCCGTTGTACCCGTGACGGCAATGAGCTTGCCTTCAAGACGGGATGTAGTATGATCGAGCCATTTTTGGATATACATAAAAAACCTCAAGAAACGGCGGGCGTGACCGTCGATCACGCCCGCTTGATATGTTATTGTTGGTCAATCTCGCGTTTATCCGTTGCTTCTTTGATAAGAATGTAGATGGTGGATGCCACAGGCACGCCCAAAAGCATACCGGCAGCACCCGCAAGTCCACCGCCGATGGTCACAGCGGCAAGCACCCACATGGCGGGAAGGTTGACACTGCTGCCCATTACTTTGGGGTAGATCAGGTTGCTTTCGATCTGCTGAAGCACCAGCATAAATACAACAAAGATAACCGCTTTGATCGGAGAGACGGTCAAAATCATAAACGCACCGATTGCCGTGCCGACGATCGGGCCGACGATCGGAACAAGGGCAGTGACCGAAATCAGCGCGCCGATCATCGGTGCATACGGGATTTGCAGGATCAGCATACCGATGATACACAGAATGCCCAAAATGACCGATTCAAGGGTTTGTCCCGCCACAAAGTTGCGGAATACGACGCTTGCAAGGGAGGAGGTATGTAACAACCATGAACTCAGACGGCGCGGCAGCCAGATCTCAATCAAACGGCGTGTTTGTCTTTTAAGCGTGCATTTGTTGAAAAGGATATATATTGAAAAGATAATCGCAATAAACACATTCAGTACGCCGCCGAGAAGAGAGGTCACGGTGTTGACGGCCGTGTTCATAATGTTGCTACCCTGATTTTCAAAAAGCGTCTCCAATGCCTTGAACGGCTTTTGCCAGTCAATGCTCAAAATCACATTGCCGAACGGCACATTCTCAAGATCCTCTACACTCATATTGGAAAGCGTTTTGACCATATTGGCGACGCTGTCGGCAAGGATTTTGATGGCGTTGACAAGTGCAGGAATAACCAAGCCGAACACGCACGCGAGAATGCCGACGATGAAGATGAAGGCAAGGATGATCGCCAGCGGACGGCGAAGCTTGACCACCGCCGGCTTTTGCGCTTTGGGAAACAGGTGGGATTCCAGAAAGCGCATCGGCACATTGACGATCAGGGCAAAGGCAAGTCCCAGCAGGAGCGGGGTGAACAAAT